>DATKVX010000124.1 GCA_035529855.1 bacterium | reverse complement strand
GCGCCCACATCCCCAACGTGTTGTTCCCCGAGGAAAACGAGAGCGACATCCTCGAGGTCGAAGAGGAACACCGCGACAAAGTACACGTAACGTACGCCAAGACCATCGGCGACGTCCTGAATGCCGCGCTCGTCGGCTTCGGCCTATCCGAGAAAAGTAAAGCAGCCGGAAAACCCACGCGCACCGGGCGCAAAAAAGAAACGCGACCCGCCGCCGCGCCGCGGCCTCGGTAAAAACCCCCTGACGAAAAACGCCCCGCCGAGCGGGGCTTTTTTTCGCCTAAATAAAACCGCGCTCGAGCGCGGCCGCGTACGGAATTAAATGACCGTCGGCGACGACGGTACGGCGCGCTACTCCTCCCCGCTCTCCTCCACACCTTCCTTCAGCTTTACGATCTCGAACAGCTCTATCCTTTCCCTTTTTCCCTTGAGCTCGTAGGGCCCCAGCGGCTTAACCTCCACGTAGTCCTCGACGCGGCGGTAGGCCGGCTCGGCCAGGATTATTTGGCCCCCCTCGGTGAAGGTCTGTATGCGCTGGGCGATGTTCACCGTATCGCCGATGACGGAGTAGTCCATACGTTCGCGCGAGCCGATATTGCCCACGATCGCGTCGCCGTAATTAATCCCGGTCCCCACGAGTACCGGTTCCTCGCCGCCTATTTCGCGGGCGAGGTTGAATTTGCGGAGCCTCTCCCGCATACCGAGGCCGGCCCGCACCGCGTTAAGCGTGCTGTTGGGCTGCTCCACCGGGGCGCCGAAGATAGCCATAAGGCCGTCGCCCAGGAACTTGTCGAGCGTGCCCTCGTGCCTGAAAATCACGTCCGTCATATACGTCAAGTAGACGTTGAGCATGGCCACTACTTGCTCCGGCCCCAGCGCCTCGGCGATGCGCGTAAACCCGCGGATATCGGCGAAGAGCACCGTTATAGTCTTCCGCTGGCCTTTGAGCGTCGATATGTACTTATCGGGGTCGTCGAGGATCAAGCCCGCGACCTGGCGCGAGACATACCGGCTGAACGCCTCCTTGATGAGCTCTTTTTCGCCGAGGGATTTCACCATGTCGTTAAACGCGCGCGTCAGGTGACCCACCTCGTCGCTGGTAGTGATGGGCAGCTGCATGGCGTAGCCGTTGCCCTTCTGGATTTCGCGGACGCCGGCCATCAAACGGTCTATAGGGCGCGTAATGAACCCGGCCAGCACGAACGACCCCAACAAGGCGAGCAACACGGCGGCCGCCGAAATGACGCCGATCGTAATCCTGGTTCGGTTGACCGCGCGCTTGACGCCCTCGCCCGATATGCCGACGTGAACCGCGCCGATGGACTTCTTGTCGGCGAGCATCACGGGCACGGCGACGTCGTACATCGGCCCCCAACGGGGGGCGTCGTACGTTTGGCTGAGGAACTCGCGCTTCCCCAGCGGTTCGACCCCCGGGGGCGGCTCGTACGGCTTGCCCATGAAGGGGGTGAAATCGTCGTGGGCCGCGTCGCGGTAGCCGGCGATGCGGCCGTCGTCGCCGACGACTATGGCGTACACTACGCCGGCGTTGTCCATAGCGCCGGTGGTGAACCGCGCGATGTAAAGGTCGTCGCCTTGCGACAGCGGGTCTTCGACGTTGGCGGCGAGATTGCGAGCCAACGCCTCGCCGCGCATCTCGATCTCCCGCCGGAGCGAGGACTCCATCCGACCCGTAATCAAAACGCCGGCGACGCCGGTAACGACCACCATCAGCAGGACGACGAATAGAGCGATTTTAAACTTAAGGGGCATCGTATAGGCCGGCCTTTAAAGCCTCTTTACTTCAATACGGCTAACTTCTTGGTGACGGTCGCCACCTCGCCGGTGGCGAGCGCCCGCGCCGTGAACTGGAAAATGTAAACGTCGGCGCCGATGCGCGAAACGTCCCACCGCAGGCCCCTTTCGCCGGAATAGGCCGCGGCCCTCGTATCGAGCTTGTCGACCAACCGGCCTCGTACGTCGAAGATGCGCACCGTAATCTCGCTGTCGTGGGTGACGAAATAGTGAAAATACCCGTCGTCGCCGCGACACGGATTCGGGTAGAAGTAAACGTATTCCTCCGGCAGGAACTCCGGGGGCCTGATGAATATGGGCGCGGCGGTGGGGTCGCCCCAATTGCCGGGTTTATCCATCGCGCGCACGTACACTATAAGCCGCTTCTCGCCCTGGCTGACTCCGCCGATGTCCGCCTCCGCCCACACTTCGGCCTTGGGGGTCCCGAACTCACCTTCCATCGGCGTACCTTTACCCGCGGGCGCGGCGCTGGGGCCGAAGGAGTATTCCGCCGCTACGATGTCGGATTTGCCGGTCTCGGTATCGTCGGCCGTCGCGGTGATATTTATTTTCTCGGCGCCGAAGGTGGGGTTGGGCTCCACCGTTACGTTGTATACCTTCGGGCCCGTAGTTTCGCCGCCGCCCCCCGAGCCGACGCT
Organism: bacterium; assembly: GCA_035529855.1. Classification (NCBI taxonomy): domain Bacteria; species bacterium. The sequence goes on along the minus strand of DATKVX010000124.1, from coordinate 54,954 downwards.
AAAAACGAATTTGTACTCGCCGCCCGGCTGGCCGTCGCCGTCGGGGTCGATCTCCCACCCGTCTTTATCTCTAACTTCCCGACGCGGGATACTCTCCAAGGTCACCGTTATTTCGTCGTAAGCTTCGAAATCCTGGTGGTCGATGACGTATCCGCAAGTATTCTCGTCGTAGCTGTCGAAATACCATTTGTATTCCCGGGTCTTCCCGTTTATCTTAACGTTCTCCTTGGAAATGGTGGCGTCCCGGATATCCTTCGAGAAAATCAACTTTACGGGAACGTCGACGTTGTGGTCTTTGGTCCCGCCCGCCGGGGACGTACCGGTTACTTTGGCGTACGTCGAGTCCATCGCGAGCCGCACCTTTTTGACTACGGGCGGGAACTTCTGGCCGTCGGGTACGTCGAGACGGACCTTGTATTGGATGTACCTCTTGTTGCTAAGTTGGTCCGGCAAGGGTTCGCCGGGCGTAACTTTAATCCAAGCCGGCTCGCCCGAGCCGCCCCCGGGCGTTCCGAATTCGCCGTAGTCCGCGGCCGCGCGTAACCAGAACGTCGCGCCGCCGGAGGCCGTCGCCCCCTCGAACTCCAACTTTTTATATCGTATGAGCTTGTCGTAGGAATCGTATATAGACGAGTAAAGGACGCCGCCGTTCTTAAACCCCTGCAATTTCCCGGCGTAGGCGTGATTGTCTTTTTCGTACCCGAAGAAGTTCCCCCAAAAGTCGCTGCCCGAGCGGACGTGGACGACGGCTTTGCCGGCCGCGCCGGCTTCACCGCCGACCACACCCCAATTCGCGGGGGCGGGATTTTGGCTGACGTAAAAACGGTCAAAGCCGTCTCCCACCGCGACGACCGCGCCGTCCTTGCCGAATTCGGCCACCGCCACGAACTCGGAAAGCACCTCTACGCCCGTCGCCCGGGGCGTTACGTCCTCCCACTGGGCGAAGTCCCTGGTGCGGAAGAGCCGCGCCTCGCCCCCGGGCGAGCAGTTGGCGGCGGCGGCGTAATAATACGCGCCGACTTTGACGATGTCTTTGATATCCCCCGTCGTCAACCCCGTTACGGGTTTCGGGCTCCAACTACTCCCGTTCCATTCGTAAATTATACCGCGCGGCCCGGTCCCGGCCAGGACGCCGGTATCGGTGGCGTACAACGCGTGAACGTCTTTGGCGCCCGTTAACGTACCTAATAAATCCCACCCCGGCTCGCTATAATAGTAAACTTGCGCCGTGCCGACGCTCGCGCCCGAGTAACCCGCGTAAACCGCCGCGTTCGGGCCCATCGGGCCCGGTGCCACGGCGCTGAAATCATATACCGTACGAGGCGGGACCGACCTGTATTCCACAGCCGAAACCCAAAACGACGCGGGTACCGGCCCGTCGTAATAAAACAGGGGGGTTTTCGGCGTGCCGGTCTTCGCTATACTGGTCGCCGCGAATACGTAACCGGAAGTGGTTTTAGGCGCCCAGCATAAGTCCAGGACCGCCTTAGCCTGGAAGCCGCCGCTCTCTTTGACCTGGGACGTCTTCCAGTTGGCGCCTTCGCGGTCCTCGGCGTAACAAACCACGCCCGTACTCGCGGCGTCCGCGCCGCCTAAAAGAATACAGGTTTTCCCGGCGGCGGAAGAAACGGCGAAACGGCCGGCCGTAGACATCGGCAACTCGCGCCGCGCTCCCCACGCGGCCCCGGCGCCGATAAACGGCGGCATGAAGTACAGGTCGATCCCGTCGGTCTTTCCCCAATAGGAGTCGTTCAGGTTCCAACTTTTCGATACCGGACCGTCCCAGCGCTCCTGGACCCAGTCCTTTAGCTTACCGTCCGACGAGGGGGTCAAAGCCCGAGCCGTTTCGGCGGATAAGGGCTCGCGGCCCGCGGCCGCCCGGGCTCTCTCGGCTCTCAACCCCTCCGCCCACTTCAACTTACGCGCGTCGCCGCCGGGCGCCGCGCCGCCCTGCCACACGACAAAAGCGCATAACGCCGACGCAATTACCGCTTTCCTCAACACGAATCCATCACGTCCGCCGCCGCGACTTCGCGGAAGATACCGTACATTACGCTACTCGAGTTCTTTAAGCACCGCTTTCGCACGTTTGATGTTCGTCTGGGCCTTGCGGTAGAGCGGGTCTTTGGCCGGTATCTGCTGCCAATAAGCGATAGCCGCCCGGTATTGGTTATTGGTATAGGCCTGGACGCCTTTCATATATATGGAAGTATAGTCTACCCCGGCTTCTTTCTGCGCCGCCCGTTTTTTTCGTATCTTATTCAAATAGGAGCTAGCCCGGGCGTTACCCGGTTGCAGGTTCAAAGCGGTTACCATCTTGGCCTCGGCGCCGTTCAAATCGCCGCGCTCGTACAACGCGACGCCGGCGTTGACGGAGCTCTCGGCCTCGCGGGCCAGGACGGCGCGAGCATCCGCGCGGCCGGCCGCGCCTTCGGCGTCGTCGGGCGCCAACCGGAGGGCGCGGTCCCAATTGGACGCCGCCGCAACCCAATCTCGCGCGTCGGTATAACGGCGCGCGGCCGTTTTGTATTTATCGACCATACTGCCCACGCGCGCCCGCGCGTCCTCGAGGTTGGCGGAGGCTTCGGCGTTGCCGGGCTCGAGCCCCAGAACCGATTCCCACCTCGCGACGGCCGTCAAGTACTCCCCCCGGCTGTACGCCGCCCGGGCCTGCTCGAGCAACCCCGCTATTTCCTCCTTTTGACGCGCCTCCTCCTTGGCCAATTCCTCCTCGGCCCGGGCGAGGCCGGCGACGGCGGCCCCGTTCGTCGGGTCTATCTTTTGCGCCAACGAGTACTCCAGCGCCGCTTCGCTGTACTTGCCGGCGGCGAAGAAAGCCTCCGCCCGCTCGACGTGCGCCGCGACGAGTTGTTCGTTCAACCGGTCGCGCGCCTCCTCCAACTTCGCCGCGGCCTCCGCTTTCTCGGGGTCCCAAACCAATATCAGGTCCCAGGTGTCCACCGCCCCTTGATAATTACCGGCGCCGTAGTAACCCTCGGCCTTGGCCGATAAAGAGGCGATCATCTCCTGGCGCCGCTTCTCGAACTCGGCCGCGACTTCCTCGGTGATGCGCCGCCGCTCCCGGCCGAAGGCGTACGTAAAGCCCGCGCGATACGTCGTGCCCAGGCCGCCGTAGGGCGCCACCGCGAAGTCGAAGGAAAACCCCGCTACGTTCACCCCCAAGCCGCTGGTCAGGCCCGTATTCCCCTGGGTATCCAAGCCGTAGAGGTAACCGACGCGCCCCGAAATGAATTCGAAGGGGGAATACTCGACGCCGCCTTTGTACAATAAATCGTCTTTGAACGGTTTCTCGACCGCCCCGCCCAAAACCAACATGCGATTAAACAAACGGTACCCGAGCCCTACTTCCGCCGTCATAGGGAGCGGGCTCGACTCCTCTTCGAACGTGATAGGCGGGCCCAGGTTCCGCGCCGCCAACCCCGCGCTCAACGACGCCAGCGGTACCCAATACAGGCCGACGTCGCCCGCGACGCCGGTGGCCGAAACGTTGTGTATCTTCTGGCTTATCACTTTGGCGTTGGCGCCCACAGCCAACACCCCGTTCAACGCGTACGCGTAACTGACGTCGACGGCGATGTCGGTGGCGCCGAACGTCCCCTCGGGTTCTTCGGACGGGTTATCGGGGTCGGTCCGCAGCTCGAAGCCGCCGGCGGTCAACGCCCGCACGGCCCCTCCCAACGTCCCCCACGACAGCGGGTAGGCGAACGCTACGTATTCGTACCGAAGACCCTGGAGCCATTCGGCGTGCATCGCCGACACCTCGGCCGCGTCCAGGTTCGCGACGCCCGCCGGGTTGTACGCCAACGCGTTGACGCCCTCGGCGAGGCCGGCGTACGCCTCGCCCATCGCCGACGGACGGCCGCCGACGCCGAGCGTTAAAAACGTCGCCGTGGTCTCGCCGCTCTTAGCCGCCGCGAAGGGGGCGGCCCACGCGACGAGAAGCAACGGCCAAGCTGCTCTCTTAAAGGCCATACTACCTGCAACGCGCCTAGGCAAAACACCTAAGACCGCACAATACTCACGTAATATTAACGATTTGTCGCTTTGTTGTCAAGTTAAATTACCGGCTCGCCCGCCCCGTAAAGCGGCATTTGAACCGACGGCGCTAGGCCAGCTCGGCCGCCAGGGTCTCGAGCGCTCGCTCGAGCAGCGGCAAATCATCCTCCGGGACGCTCCGCATATCTACGTACACGGCTTCGCCGGCGGCGCGAGCCAGGACCGGCGGCTCGAGGCGCCGCAGTGCACCGCTCAGCGCGTGCGGCGAAAGGCCGCCGTGCCTCAGTACGACGACGGAAGTCGGCAAACGAACGTACGGCAGCGTCCCGCCGCCGACGTACGACTCCGCCCGGGCGGTGGATATCTCCAAACCGGCGGCGCCGGCCTTCCGAGAATCACCGGCCGCGCCGGCCTTCCGGAAAAAACCGGCCGCGGCGTCGGCCATCCTCTCCAAGTCTTCCGCCGAGCGCGTAAGCAAACGATACGTCGGAACCTCGTCCAACGCGTCGCCGTCGAGGTACGTCTCGAGCACCGCCCCGAGCAAGGCGTACGTCTCCTTCCCGACCCTCAGCGCCCGGTACAAACCGTCGCGCCGCAATTCGCCGACGGCCGCGGCCTTCCCCACCGCGACGCCGGCCTGCGGGCCGCCCAGCAATTTATCCGCCGAGAAACATACAACGTCGACGCCCGCGTCCAGCAAATTCTCCACCGACGGCTCGTCGGGCGAAACCAGGTCCGGGTACAACGACGTGCTGAGCAAACCGCTGCCCAAATCGTACAATACGGGCCTGTCGTACGCCGCGGCCAAGGCCACCACTTCGTCGGCCCGCGGCTCGTCGAACCGGCCGCGGTAGTAGAAATTGCTGCGGTGGGCCAGCACGACGAGCGACGCGCCGGCGTCGAGCGCGCGCCGGAAATCGTCGAGGTGCGTCACGTTGGCCGTGCCGACCGGCATGAGTTCGACGCCGCCGGAGGCCATAACCTCAGGTAGACGGAAGGCGCCGCCGATCTCGACGAGTTGCCCCCGGCTGGCCGCCGCGGGCCTGCCGCGGCCGAGGGCGTGGAGGGCAAGCAGCACCGCGCCGGCGTTGTTGTTCACCGCTAATGCGTCTTCGGCCCCCGTCAGCTCGCGCAGCGGCGCCGCGACCAGCGTGTTGCGTTGGCCGCGCTCGCCGCTCTCCAAATCCACCTCGAGGTTGCAGTACCCCTCCAGGATTTGGGAGACGCGCGCGAGGACGGCGGGCCCGAACGGCGCGCGGCCCGCGCCGGTATGCAGGATTACGCCCGTAGCATTGATGACCCGCTTGATAAGCATTACGCCGAAGTATAATAAGCCCTATTTATAATGTCAAACTAATACGTGTTCAGAACTATTGATAAACGGGCTTATTAATATTAAATTGTAGGGCGATGCCTAGGGAGTTACTCGCCATAGTGGGCCTTACGTGTACCGGGAAGGCGACGCTCGCGCTGGCGTTGGCCGACGCGCTGGGCGGCCCCGACGCGGTCTCGATAATCGTGTGCGACTCGACGAAAGTATACCGCGGGGCCGACGTGGGGACCGCCAAGCTGACGGGCACGGCGCGGCGCGGCTACGAATTCCTTATGGCAGACGTCGCCGACCCCGGGGTCCCCTACAGCGCGGGGCGCTACATGGCGGAGGGGCGCGCCGCGTGCGAGGAAACGTGGCGCCGCGACAGGTTGGCGCTGGTCGTCGGCGGCAGCGGCCTTTACTTCCGCGCGCTGGTCGACGGCATCTGCGAAGCTCCCGCGGCGGACGCCGACGTGCGGGCCGCGCTGCGGGCGCGTCGGGCCGCGGGCGAAGATCTGCATAAACGGCTACGCGAAGTGGACCCCGACGCCGCGGCGCGGATATCCCCCGCGGACGAAAAACGCATCGTCCGCGCGCTCGAAGTATACGAGCTGACCGGCGTCCCGCTGGCCGAAATCCATTCCAAGGGGACGAGGCCGCTGGAGGCCGAACGCGTCGCGGTCGTCGCGCTGGACGCGTCGCGACGCTGGTTGGCCGAACGCGTCGAGGAGCGTACGCGGCGCATGTTCGCCCGAGGGCTTTTGGCCGAAACCGCCCGCCTGACGGCCGAAGTCGAAGACGCGACGGCGCCTCCCCTCAACGCCATCGGCTACCGCCAGGCGGTTCAACTCCTGAGGGGCGAGCTCGACGAGGAAACGGCGTTCGGGCACGTAGTCCGCGAAACGCTCCGCCTCGCGAAGCGGCAGCGGACCTGGTTCAAAAAAGAAAAGCGCGCGTTGCGTTTAAACGCCGCCGAAGGGCCCGGCCGTCTAACGGAGCGGGTCGTAGCGCTTTGGGAAGCGCTGTTGCAAAATTAGGGCATTTATGATAAAATATGATATGTTTATCCATAGAGGAGGTTTAATCGTGAAATACTTAAAAGCCTTCATCGTCGTAGCGTTGGCGTTGGGCGTCGCGGCCGTCTTCGTGGGATGTAAGAAGAAAGAGGAAGTCCCCACCGCCGAGACCGCGGCGGAAACGGCGGCCGAGACCGTCGCCAAGGAAGAGGTGGCTTGCCCCGCGCCCGGCGAAGACCTCATCTGCGAAGAGTGCAAAGAGCTCTTCATGTCGGACGAGGACTACGCGGCCCATATGGAAACGAAACACCCCGAAAAATGGGCCAAGGTGAAAGACGAGTTCTGGGAAATGCGCGAGACCGAGGGGGGCAAGTAAAGAAAGAGCAACGGGTTAAAGCGTAAACCCGGCGTCCCGACGGCGCGGCTTACCGGCGGGCGGCCCAAGCGCGAACCAGGGGGGGCACGGATGAAGTATGCCTATTTACGAATTTGAATGTGACGAATGCGGTACCGTTTTCGAGGTGCTCTACCGCGACGCCGACGGCTCCAAATGCCGGTGTCCCGACTGCGCCTCCGAAAAGTGCCGCCGTTTAATATCTTGGGTGGTGACTAGGACGTCGAAACCCCGCGCCGGCGACGCGTGCGCCATTAAAGCGGGTTGAGGGCGCTGACCAGCACGGCGGAAGCCGGTGCCGGGAAAGCCTCTTCGAAGGATTTTAACGCCGCTCGCCGCAAATTTCTTACAGAAGACGGGGTAAAGCGAGTACCTTGAGTAACGCGGCTCAAGTCGCGCGAATAGGTAGTTTGTATCTTCGGCGGCCCTATACCGGGAAGTGAACTACGCCGTAAAAAACCACTTCTTGCGACCCGCCCGATTACGATAATCCTCATCGGGAGCAACCATTTTATGAACGAAGAAAAATCCGAAAAGTTCGAAAACCCGAGCGACGAGCGACTGGCGGAAATCCTCAAAACCCACAAAAACGTCGCCGTAGCGGGGTTAACGCCCAAACAGGAATCCCCGGCCAATCGCGTCGCGCGGTTCCTGAAACGCCACGGCTTCCGTATCTACCCGGTCAACCCGCGGTACGAGTCGGTGCTGGGCGAAATCGCGTGGCCGTATATCAGAAACATCACCGAGCCGGTCGACATCATAGACGTATTCCGCAGGCCCGAACACCTGGGGGGCGTAATAGAAGACGCCGTTAAGGTGGGGGCGAAAGTAATATGGCTCCAACTCGGGATATCCGACGAGGAGTTCGCGGCCGAGGCGCAAAAGGCCGGCCTCGAAGTCGTCATGAACCGATGCATGAAGAAGGAATACGAACGGCTGGTATTAATGCGGAGGGTTAAGTAGGGATGGCCGAAGAAGAGCACGAGCTCGCCATCGTGGGCGGCGGCCCCGCGGGGTTGGCCGCCGGCATCTACGCGGCCCGCGGCCGCCTGGACGCGATACTGCTGGAGGCCAAACCGCTGACCGGCGGCCAGATTCTACTGACCGACATCATCGAGAACTACCCCGGCTTCCCCGAGCCGCTTTCCGGCGCCGAGTTGATGGAAAAGATGCGGAAGCAGGCGGAGCGCTTCGGCCTGCAATTCGCCACCGCCGAGATAACCAACGTTCGCGCCGCGGACGGCAAATATCTCCTCGAGAGCGCCAAGGGCGATTATTCGGCGAAAGCGGTAGTCGTCGCGACCGGGACCGAAAGCCGTAAGCTCGGCGTGCCGGGCGAGCAGGAGTTCTGGGGGATGGGCGTCACGACCTGCGCCACGTGCGACGGGCCGCTCTACCGCGACAAACCGGTGGCGGTGATAGGCGGCGGCGACAGCGCCGTCAAAGAAGCCGTGTACCTAACCAAGTTCGCCGGCAAGGTCTACGTCATCCACCGCCGGGATAAACTGCGCGCCGAAAAAATTATCCAGGAGCAGGCCTTCGCCCGGGAAAAGATCGAGTTCGTCTGGGATACGGTCGTAACCGAGATGGTGGGCGACAACGACGGTTTAACCGGCGTGAAGGTTAAAAACGTCAAAACGGGAAACGAGCGCGAGCTGGCCGTGGATTGCGTCTTCCTCTACGTCGGCGTACGACCGAACACCGCGTTCGTAAAGGACCTGGTGGAGCTCGACGACCACGGCCTCATCGTAACGGACGAGGATATGCGGACCGGCGCCCCGGGCATCTTCGCCGCCGGCGACTGCCGCTCGAAGACGCTCAAGCAGGTCGCCACCGCGGTGGGCGAAGGCGCCGCGGCCGCGTTCTCGGCTCAAGAATACGTCACCGGCGGGCCCTATGCCGGCAGCGGCTAAAGTATTATTGGGAGCGATAGCGGGCGGCGCGCTGGGGTTCGGTTGGTTTTACCTGACGCGCTGCGCCGGCTCGGTTTGACCGGCGAGCTCGAGCCCGTGGCTCACGGGCGGCCTGGGAGTGGTAATCGGGGTGTTGTTCGCGGCGTTGGCGGGACGGTGATATGCTCAAACTCGGCATAGCGGCGTTGCTGGGGGCGGCGGGTTTCGCCGCGGGGTACTATTTCCACGTGCTCGCGCTCGCGCCGCGCGGACTTGCGACTTGAGCCAGCCAGGGCTCGCCCTGGGTCACCGGGGCCATCGTAGCCGCCGTCGGCGTTATCGTCGCGTTTATGATAAAAACGAAGTAAAAACGTTCATAAAAAAATCGCCGGCCCCGGGCCGGCGTTTTTCATTCGTATATCATCTGTGCCACAGACATTCTTGTCTGTGACCAAGCGAACAGACACTTCTCGTTATTGTTCAAATTTCCACCGCGTACCGCGACGCCTCCAGCACCACCATCCGGTCCCAAGGGCCGAGCCGTTCCTCCGCGGCCTTTATAACCGCGCGCGAGCTTATATCCAGGCCGAAGAGCGCCGCGGTGAAGGCGTCCGCCTCCGCCTGGTTGGCGCCGGCGACTATTATACCCAACCCCTCGACGTCGTCGTAGCGGTCGCCCCAGGCCGCTTCGTGCGCGCCGCCCTCGCGGACGTAGACGGCGTGGTGTATCGCCTCGCACGCGCCGACGACGCGGAAGTGCGCGCCGTACAATCGGCAGACGTCCGTTATGGCCTCGGGGAGGCGCTCGTGGTACGCCATCCGGTTCGGCTCCGGGATAAGGCCGAACATATTCTTGAGCGATAGGCTGAAGCCGGCGGCGCCAGACGCCGGGTCGGTAACTTTAATACGCGCGAGGCTGAGGAGCGGTCGGCCGCGCCAGGCCAACAGCTTCTCGGGGAGCGCGCCGTATAACTCGTCGAAGACGAGCGGCGTCCCGGCACCCTCCAACGCGGCGCGGACCTCGTCTTCGGGGACGGCACGTCTCTCCCATACCTCGTCGGTGACGTTCACGTACGTCACGTCGTCGCGGGCCAGGACGGCGTCCAGGCCGAAGCGGGCGAAGTACGCGGCCTCCTGCTCGCGTATCCAATCCCAACTCTCGCGGCCGTTCTCGGGGGTTACCTCGCGCGAGCCGTCGTTGCGCATCGCCGCGTGGCCCTCGATTATTATCTTCTGGCCGTCGACGGCGTCGCACGCCAACGCCAACGTCGCGGCGTCGGTGAATTGGCCGGGGTACGGGCTGAACCAGTTGGCCTTTATCAGCACCGGGCCCTCGGCCGCGCCGAGCATCCCGAAGATATCGCGTATCGGCCCCGCGGCGCGTACGCCGCGCGCGAAATAGAGGTCCTCCTTGACCTCGTAAACGCGCAGGCCTTCGTAGACCGGCACCGCTACTCCTCCTTCTTCTTGGAGGCGCCGTGTTTCTTGGCCTCTTTTTTCTTCGGCTCCTCTTCGGCCGGCTTTTCGACGTCGGCCGCCTCGGCCTCCGCCGTCGCGGCCGGCTTCTCTTCGGCTTCCGCGGCGGCCTCTTCGGCGCCCTCTGCTTTTTCCGCCTTCACTTCGGCCTCCGCCGTCGGCTTCGCGGCAGCTCCGGCTCCCGCTTCCGGCGCGGCCTCCTTCTCTTCCGCGGCCGGTTCGCGCTTGCTCTCGTCGACGTAATTCAGCTGCAGCTCCGTAATCAGGCCGGTGAGGACGCGGCGTTCGCGGTCCGTCAAGTTGCCCTCGGTCTTTTTGCGGAACATAGCGAGGACATCTATCGTGCCGCGGGCGGCGTCGAGGTCGCGTTCGACTTTTCCGGTGAACGGGTTCGCTATCTTACCCATCTGCTGCATCGCCGCGGCGTGGAACGAGTACATTATCGAAAGGAACAGCGCTTCGTCTCTGTCGAAACTATTTTCTTCGGCCATGGGTACCTCCCCTAATCGCAGCGGTTAACGTTACGTCAGCACTTCGCCCACGATGTCGAAATCGGCGGGCGGCGGGATGATATATATTCCGCGGCAGGCGTGGCGCACCCGGGCCAAAAGGTCGCGCGCGACGGCCAGGCCCTCGGCGCGCTCCGCCCCTTTACCTTTCGCCGCGGCGGCCTCCATTCGCTCGAGCGCCGCCGGCGGGACGTCGATGCCCGGGACCTCGTAGTGGAGGAACTGCGCGTGACGGAAAGATTTAAGGGGCAGGAGGCCGAGTATAACCGGCACCGGCGGCTCGCCGAAGCGCTCCAGGAACTCGAGCCACACCGCGGCGTCGTAGAAGGGTTGCGTCATCGCGAAATCGGCCCCGGCCGCCACCTTCTCCTCGAAGCGCCGATGCTCGCGGTCGACGTCGCCGGCCCCCGGGTTCAACGCCACGCCCACCGTGACGTCGAAAGTTTCGCCGATGGCCTTGCCGGAGAGGTCGACGCCGGAGCGCAGCGTATCCACCAGCCGCACCAGGCCCGTGGAGTCGAGGTCGAAGACCGACTTGGCCTTGGGGTAATCCCCCACCTCCGACGGGTCGCCGGTCAAAGCAAGGATGACGCCTATGCCCAGCGCCGCGGCGCCGACGAGCTCGGATTGGAGCCCCAACAGGTTCCGGTCGCGGCACGTGAAGTGGAGTATGGCCTCCAGGCCCACCTCCTCGCGGATTATGTGGGCCAGCGCGACCGACGACATCCGGACCCGCGCCAGCGGATTGTCGGCGACGTTTACGGCGTCTACGCCGAACCCCCGAAGTTTCGCGGCCGCTTCCAGCGCCGCCGCGTAATCGGGGCCGCGCGGGGGGTCGAGTTCCGCGGTGACGACGAACTGCCGCCCCAATTTATCCGCGAAGCGTTCGCCCGGGGGCGGCGTATCCGGTCCGTGGGTGCGAGGCTCCGTTACCGCGACGGCCGCGGCCGGCGCGCGCCGACGCGCGGGCCGCACGCCGGCGAGCGCGTTCGCCACCGCTTCCACGTGCCGCGGCGTCGTGCCGCAACAGCCGCCGACGACGTTCACGCCCAGCTCGGCGAACAACGGCGCGTACTCCCCGAAATATTCTGCCGTGGCGCCGTAGACGGCGCGGCCGCCGACGGTGGCCGGGTACCCGGCGTTCGGCATAACGCTCAAGTACCACGCCGCGGCGGCCGGAGGGTCCGAGAGGACGCGTTCGGCGATAATGTCGTACGTCTCCTTGGGGCCCAGGTTGCAATTCAGGCCCACGACGTCTGCCCCGGCGGCCACGAGGGTCTTGAAACCGGCTACGACGTCGTCGCCGAACTTCGTCGTCCCGTCGGGCAGGACCGTCAACGAGACGACGGCCGGGAGGTCCGTCAGCTCCCGCCAAACGGCCAGCGCGACCTCGGCCTCCGCCAGCGACGACATCGTCTCGACGACGGCGAGGTCGACGCCGCCCTCCAGCAGGCCGGTCATTTGTTCGGCGAAGAACCCGCGGCCCTCGTCCTCGGTCAAGTAGCCGAAGGGTTTCATCACGGCCCCCAACGGCCCCACCGAACCGGCGACGAACGCGTCGGCGCCGGCGGCCTCGCGCGCGACGGCCGCCGCCCGGGCGTTCAACTCGACGACGCGGCCCTCGAGGCCGAAGCGACTCAACTTGACGCCGTTGGCGGCGAAGGAGTTGGTCTCGAGGAGGCGCGCCCCCGCGGCCAGGTACTCGCGGTGTACCGCGGCGACGGCGTCCGGCCGGGTCGCGTTCAGCTCCTCGAGGCAGCGGCCGGCCTCCACACCTTTGGAATACAGGTACGTCCCCGTCGCGCCGTCGGCGACGACCACGTTCTCGCCCAGATATTCTTTAAAGGCCGACTCAGTCAAAAGCTCGATTCCTCCGCCTACGGGTTTATATAAACCGGACGCGGGGCCCTCGCCCGAACCGATAACTCCGGCCGGGGTAAAATAAACCGGTGCGATTATATCAAAAATTCCCCCCGGCGGTACCGATAAAGCGTCCCGGCCCGCAAACGGCGGTATAACGTGAACCGGCCCGGGCGGATACCCGACGCTCCCGCGGCGCATAAAAAAGCCGCCCCGAAGGGCGGCCTGACGAGTCGGTTAATTTTACTTCTTGGGGGTCGTCTTCTTAGGCTTGCTCTTTTTTTTGGTTGCCATTGCGGGCCGTCACCTCCTCTCGTGCCGCCGGCCCGACGGCCGGCCGCATAAGGTAAACCCGCAATATTAGAACCAATACGACACTACTAATAACAATACGCGCCCGCACGCGGGCGCGAGGGGTCGAAGTCAACGGCAACCCGACTAAGACGTCCCGGCCGGTTTGGTCTTACCATCCCGACGGCAGAATATATAGCAGAAAAATCCGACGAATGCAAATTTTTTCGTAAGGCGCCGGCCGGTATTCGTCCGAAAGGAGGGGCTGCTCCCTCCGTCCCGTCAGCTACGCCGCTACCGACGGTTAGGTTGGCCGCTCTAAAATACGGACGTTAGGTAAAATCATACTAGGTCGAGCCGACGTCGTTAAACGAGCTCGGTTTCCAAAGCGAAAGGGCCGCCATAGCGGCCCCTCGTAACCCCGGCTCGAGCCGAGGTATAACCAACAAAGAAGAGCAAACGTTAGCCTTCGCCAACGACCGAACGCCGGACGCTACTTCCTCTTGGTAGCAGCCTTCTTCCTAGTAGTAGCCTTCTTCTTCGCGGCAGTCTTCTTCTTAGGGGCAGCTTTCGTCCTGGTAGAAGTCTTCTTCTTGGCGGTCGACTTTTTCGCAGTCGTCTTCTTTGCGGTCTTCTTCTTCGCTGCTGTTCTCTTCACTGGCATCTTTTTCACCACCTTCCCGTGGGGAAAACCCGGTACAGCCGTGCCGCTACCCGGGCGGTAGTCCCGCGCTACCTCTTCGAGCCGCCGCACGCCGGCACGAGCGTTCCAACCGGCGGCCCGGGTTCCTACGAAATTATTTCTTCTTCTTAGCGCACGTCTTTCTCGTGGACGCTTTCTTCTTCGTCGGTGCTTTCTTCTTAGTTACCATCGCGGGTCCGCTCACCTCCTCTCGCACGGCCGCGGTTGGCCGCTAGCCGCACCTCGTAAACCCGCAAGCTCGACAGGTTAAACACCCCTCGGCGATTTCCAGGAGGCCGGAGCACTCCGGGCATTGGGGCCCGGCGTTGGCGAGCTCCTTCAACATCCGCTCCCGCCGCATGGCCTCCATCTCTTCCGTGGCGGGTCCGGCGTCGAAGAGAGGCGAGGTCTTCGCCCCCATATGACGTTCGACGACGATGCCTATGGCGTCGGGGCAACTGAGTATGGCCTCGCCGTTCTGCCACGTCGGCATCGGGCAACGAATCCCGCGAAGTTGTTTTATTATCGATTTGACCGTTACGCCGGCGCGAAGGGCCAGCGATATGAGCCGCGAGGAAGCCTCGGAGTGGGACGAAATACACCCGCCCGACTTCCCCATTTTCGCGAAGACCTCGCACAAGCCGTTCTCATCCCAATTCAACGTAACGTACAGGTTCCCGCAGCCGGTGGCGACCTTCTCGGTAATGCCGTGGGTGATGGCGGGCCGGGGCCTGGGCGCAACGCCCAGCGGAGGCGGACCGGCGGCCGGCGCCGTCGCGCCGTCGGCCGCCGCCTCGCCTACGTTCAACACCTGCACCGAACGCGAACCGTCGCGATAGATGGTTACGCCTTTGCAACCCAGCTCGTAGGCCGACAAGTACGCCTTCTCCACGTCCTCCAGCGTAGCCGACTTGGGGAAGTTGATGGTCTTGGAGACGGCGTTGTCGGTGTACTTCTGGAAGGCCGCCTGGATGCGAACGTGCCACTCCGGCGGTACGTCGTGCGCGGTGACGAAGATGCGCTTGAGCTCGGCCGGGACGTCGTCGCGGCTCTGGATGGATTCGCCGCGGGCGAGGCTCTCGAACAGGTCTTCGCCGGCGACCCCGGCGTCTTCCGCCGCTTTGGCGAAAAGGGGATTGACCTCCACCAGCTTGTCGTCGTCCAGTACGCGGCGGTAGAAGCACAGCGCGAAGATAGGTTCGATGCCGCCGGTCGCGCCGGCGATGATGCTTATGGTGCCGGTGGGCGCCAAGGTGGTGGTAGTGGCGTTGCGCAGGCGCGCGCCGCCCGGGCGGTCGTAGACGCTGCCGCGGAAGTTCGGGAAAACGCCCCGTTCCTCCGCCAGCCGGACCGACGCCCGCTTGGACTCGAGGTCGACGAACTCCATCACCTGGCGGGCGATTTCCTCCGCTTCCTCCGAATCGTACGGGACCCAAAGCTCGACCAGGAGGTCGGCGAAGCCCATGACGCCCAGCCCTATTTTGCGGTTGGCTTTGGTATTCTGTTCTATTTTGGCGAGGGGATAGCGGTTGACGTCGATAACGTTGTCCAGGAAGCGGAACGCGGCGTGGACCGTGCGGCCGAGCCGCTCCCAGTCGATTACCTTCCGGCCCTTCTCCTCCCGCACCATCAAGCCCAAATTGATCGAACCCAAATTGCACGACTCGTACGGCAGTAGCGGCTGCTCGCCGCACGGGTTGGTGGATTCGATCGCGCCGACGTGGGGCGTGGGGTTGGCGGCGTTGACGCGGTCGATAAAGATTATGCCCGGTTCGCCGTTGCCGTGGGCCATCTCGACGATTTTATTGAAAACCCTGGCCGCCGGCAACCGGCCGGCTTCCTCGCCGGTGCGCGGGTTGACGAGGGCGTACGTCTCCTCCTCCGCCAACGCGGCCATGAACTCGTCGGTGAGCGCGACCGAGATATTGAAATTATTGAGGTGATGTTCGTCGGCCTTACACGTGATGAACTCCATGATGTCGGGATGGTCGACGCGCAGAATTCCCATATTGGCGCCGCGGCGGGTCCCGCCCTGCTTTATGGCCTCGGTCGCCGCGTCGAAGACCTGCATAAAGGAGATGGGGCCGCTCGAGATGCCCTTGGTGGACATGACGACGTCGTTCTTGGGGCGGAGGCGCGAGAACGAGAAACCGGTGCCGCCGCCGCTCTTATGTATGAGCGCGGTGTCCTTTATGGCCCCGAAGATGGAATCCATCGAGTCCTCTACCGCCAGGACGAAGCACGCCGAAAGTTGACCCAGCTCGCGGCCGGCGTTCATAAGGGTGGGCGAATTGGGTATGAACTCGCGCCGCGCCATAATGCCGAAGAACTCCCGGGCCACGGGCTCGAGGTCCGCCATGGGGTTGTAGATCCGCTCCGCTTCCGCGACCGCCCACGCCACCCGCCAGAACATCTCGCGGGGTTCCTCTACCGGATTCCCCTCTTCGTCGCGGCGCAAGTAGCGGCGCTTCAGGACCTCGAAGGCGTTATCGGAGAGCTCTACGCCGGGCTCTTCCCAATCCTCGCCCTCCGCGACCACCGGTACGTTACGTTCCCACCCCGCCTCCGCGTCCTTGACCTTGGCCTTTACGACGCCTTCCAAAACTTCGCCGCCGAAGTTCCCCAAGTCCTCGAGTTCGTCCAGCGTTTCTATTATTATTCTTTCCGCTTGCGACCCGCGTACGCCCATCTCGTTCAACAGCGCGCGCGCCTCGAGCCGCGCCCTAAGGCGCGCCGACTTCCGCCCTGCTCCTACCGCCATGACGTCACGACTTCCTCTGTTACGCGCACGCCCTTGCCCACTACAACCGGCGTACTCTCGACCGCAGAAATCCGATATAAACGATACATTATAATAACCGACGAGTAGGGTCGAAACCCCATATATCGTATGCGTTGGGTATTTTACACCCCAATATATTGGGTGTCAAGCAAAAAATGCCCGGCCGGGCGGCGCCGCGGCATTCTCGATGCCGACGAACCGCGCGGCCGGGAAAAGGAGCATTAGACGCGACCGAAACCGACGACGCCCGGCGAAGCGCGCCGGCCGGCCGGGGCGGCGAAGGCCGCTAAAGCTACGTCTTCGGTTCTACCGAGGCCGCTTCCTTGGCCTCGAGCCACTTGGCCTCGGCGTCGATGGCCAGCTCGAGCGAGCTCAGTTCGCCCGGCGGCGCGCGCAAGCTCTTAACGTAAAGTGCCATCGCCTCCGCGGCCAGGTCAAACTGCGACGCCAGCTCTTCGTCGTCGCCCGCTTTGGCGGCGAGCTCTTCGAAATCCTTTTGAAATCCCTCCAGCGTGCCGGCAAGCTTTTCGGCGGCCGTGTTAGTCACGTCGTGCTCTTTCATATACACGTCTACTTCCGCGGCCTTGGCCTCGAACGTACCCCGGAGGTCTTCGGCGGGCGCCGCGGGCACCTCGGCCTCGGCGGCCGTCTCCTCCGCCGTGGCCGGTTCCTCGGCCTTCTTGCCGCACGCCGCCAAAACCAAAACCGCCAGCAGGGTTAAAATCAGACCGGTAGACCCGTAAAAGTTTTTCAACTCGCACCTCCTAAGTGGTTTTCCGTTTGCGCATTATTACCACAACGCGGCGAGTTTGGCAAGGCGCTTCGTACCCGGCGCGAATTTTTTCGTTCTCACGGACGCCCTGATTATTTGGTATACTCGGGCAAAGGCGGCAAAGGAGCGTCGCGTGATACCTCGAAATATATTCCGGGAATACGACATACGCGGCACCGTCGGCGACGAGTTGACGGACGACGTCGTCGCCGCCATAGGCCGGGGCGTCGGCACCTACCTCGTCCGACACGGCAAAAAAACCGCCCTCGTCTGCCGCGACAATCGTCCCTCCAGCGAGCGCTTCGCGACTTTGGCGTCGGACGCGCTGCGGGCCGCCGGCGTCGACGTGGTGGACCTGGGCATGGCCCCCACCCCCGCGTTTTACTTCGCGACGCGCCGCTACGCGCCCGGCGAGGGCGGCGTTATGGTCACCGGCAGCCACAACCCGCCGCAGTTCAACGGTTTCAAGATAAGCTGCGGCGAGGGGACCATCTACGGCCCGGAGATAAAACGCCTCGCCGATATCATCGACGCCGGCGACTTCGCGAAAGGCGAAGGTACGTACCGCGCGCGCGACGTACTCGACGATTACCGCCGCGCGCTTCTCGAGCGCGTCCGGATTACGCGACCGGTTAAGCTCGTCGCCGACTGCGGCAACGCGACGGCGTCGCTGTTGATGCCGGAACTCCTGGCCGACGCGGGCTGCGAAGCGGAAGGGTTATTCTGCGAACCGGACGGGACGTTCCCCAACCATTGGCCCGACCCCACCATCCCGGAAAATATGGAGGCGCTGATAGCGCGCGTAGCCGAAACCGGGGCCGCGGCCGGCGTGGCCTTCGACGGCGACGGCGACCGCATCGGCGCGGTGGACGACCGCGGCCGTATAATCTGGGGCGACAAATTGCTGGCGCTGTACGCCGGGCCGGTGCTGGCGGAACACCCGGGCGCGAAAGTCATCTTCGAGGTGAAGTGCTCGGAGGCGCTGGCCGAGGAGGTGGCCGCGCGGGGCGGCATCCCCGTGATGTGGAAGACGGGGCACTCGCTCATCGAAGCCAAAATGCGGGAGGAGAACGCCCTGTTGGCCGGCGAGATGAGCGGCCATATTTACTTCGCCGACCGGTACTTCGGCTACGACGACGCGCTTTACGCCGCGCTTCGCCTCGCCGAGCTCATAGCGAACGCCGACGCGCCCCTGAGCGAACTCGCCGACCGCGTTCCGACGTACTACGCCACGCCGGAGATACGCGTAGACTGCCCCGACGAGCTCAAGTTCCGCGCGGTCGACGAGATAAAGAAGCGCTTCGCCGACCACGAAATAATCGAGGTAGACGGCGCCCGCATCCTCTTCGACGGCGGATGGGGTTTGGTCCGCGCCTCCAACACGCAACCCGCGCTCGTCCTCCGCTTCGAGGCCGAAACCGAAGAACGCCGCGACGAAATACGGCTCGAGGTCGAGGACGCGCTGGGACGCGTATTGGCTTCGGCCTAAGCCGTTGCGGCCCCGATTTTTTGACTTGACAGGGGTTTTCGCGACGGTTAAAATGAATAATTAAGGAGCCTTTTCGAAAGGCAGGTAATAACCTCCCCGGAAAACGCATTCCGTTAAAAAGGTAGTCTATAAACAAAGGGGAAAAAACAAATGAAAAAACCGTTACCGTTAATCGCGTGCCTGTTTTTGGCGGCCGCGTCCTTCGCGGGGGCCGAAACGGTAATGCTGGGCGGGACCGGTTCGCCGACGGCGGCGGCCAAGGTCGTATCGGACACGTCGACCGAAACGGTCCTCACTTTTACGTTGGACGGCTTCATACGGGAGAAGGAGGCCGAGGGCGGCGTTACGTACGACCGCGTCATCCTGCGTAGTCGCGGAACGACCGAAAACATCGGCCTGCCCGAACTCCCGGCCGTAAACGAAACGGTGATGATACCGGGCGACCGCAAGGTCAGCGTTGACATCGTCAAGTGGGACGAGGTTACGCTCACCGGCTACAACGTCTGGCCGTTCCAGACGCCGGCTACGGACGTCGACTTCGAACTCCCGTTCGTCCGGGACGACAAGTACTACGCGGCGGGGTCGACCTACCCCACGGCGAAAGTCGAACTCGGCAAGCCGGCCATCTTCCGCGACATCCGCGTTATCCCGCTGCGGGTTTGTCCTTTCCGGTGGAACCCGGTCACCGGCGAGTTGAGAGTCGCGAAGAAGATCACGGTCAAACTCAACTACTACGGCCAGAGTGACGTCAACACGCTGCGGGTCACCGGGTACCGCGACCCGGCCTTCGAACCGCTCTACGAAGACAGCGTAATAAACTATAGAGCCGGGTATCACGGCGTGGACGCCGGCGGCAACCTGGAACACCCGGAACACCTCTTCATCTGCTACCCGGACTTCAAAGACGAGGCCGAGGCGCTGGCCGAGTTCTACAACAAGATGGGCGTCTATACCAAAGTAGTTACCACGACCGAAACCGGTACGACCAAAGAGAATATTAAAGCCTACATCCAGACGACTTACAACGAGGCGACGCCGGCGGTACTCAAGTACGTGCTGCTCGTGGGCGATATGGACTACGTCGCCGCGGGGTACTGGCCCGGCTACAGCATGGTGGGGGACTACTGGTACTCCTGCCTGACGGGAGGCCTGGAGGACCCCTACCCCGACGTCAACGTAGGCCGCTACAGCACCAAAGACGGCGCCAAGGTTACGTACTTCATCCAGAAAAGCATTAAGTACCAGAAAGACCCGGACCTGAGCAACGATTGGCTCAACAACGCGATGCTCTGCGCGCACTACGAGCAAGCCCCCGGCAAGTACGAGGGTTGTTGCGAAGAGGTTTATAATTTCAATTACTCGCTATTTAAACCAAACTTCATCAGGATCTACGGTTCCCAAGGCAAGCGCAATTCGGACGTCTCCAACGCTATAAACAGCGGCGTGAACATCGCCTCCTATCGCGGCCACGGCAGCGAGACCGCCTGGACCGCTTGGAGCATCTACGGGGATTACTTTAGCACCAACGAAGTCCACGCCCTCGCCAACGGCGATAAGACGCCCGTCTGGCTCAACGTCTGCTGCCTGAACGGCAACTTCGCTTACGGCGGCGAATGCTTCATCGAGTCGAACTTGAACGCCACCGGCAAGGCCGGCGTAGCGTCCAACAGCGCCTCCGACCCCTCGTACACCGTCCCCAACCACGACTACATGAAAGAGATGTACAAGGCCATCTACGACAAGGGCATCCTGAACTGCGGCCTCGTCTCCAACTACGGCAACACCAGGGTTATCCAGATATACGGGGCTTACTCCCTGTACATGAAGAACGTCTATATGTATATGTGGAACGGCGACCCGTTCACCAAGATCTGGATGAAGAAGCCGGATAAAAAGCTGACCGCCTACCATCCGGCAACCTTCATCATCGACCCGGGGAAAAAATTCGTCGTCACCGTTTCGGATACCACCCGGGCGCCGGTGGAAGGCGCGCTGGTCGGCTTATACAAAAAGGACGACGTTTACTGCGCCGGCACTACCGATAGCGGGGGCAAGGTCGAGCTGGAGCCCACGCGCAAACTAACGGGCGAGGGCACGATGTACGTCACGGCCACCAAGGACGGCTACCTCGGCTACTGGTGGCAGTGCGCCCTACTGTCGGGCGACGACGTTAAAATATCCCACTTCGTAGCCCGCAAGGCCGACGGCGGCGTACGGCTGTCGTGGAACGCGCGGCACGACGGCGAGCTTATCGGCTTCAATCTGTACCGTCTGGAAGTCCCCGCCGCCACAGGGAACGACGAGCGGTTCGCCGCGGGCGGTAACTCCGTGGCCGAAACCGCGTCATGGACCAAGGTTAACGAGGAATTGATCGTGGGCCGCGGGCCGTACGAATACCTCGACGCCGTCGACGAAGGTAATTACCGTTATAAACTCGAGGCTGTCACGCGGGCCGCCCCGATAATAGTCGGGCCCATCGACGTAGATACCACGGCGATACCGAAAGCGTTCGCGCTCAGCCAGAATTACCCGAACCCGGCGAACGTATCGACTAAAATCAGCTTCGGCCTTCCCGTAGCCACCGGGGACATCAAACTCCGCGTCTACGACCTCTCGGGCCGCGAAATTAAATCGATCAACGTCGGCGCGCGGCAAGCCGGCATCGTGAACTTGGAATGGAACCTTACCGACGACGCCGGCCGGCAAATCCCCGCGGGCGTATACCTCTACCGCCTCGACACGCCCAACTTCTCGGCGACGAAGCGTATGGTAGTCGTGAGGTAACGACAGCGAAAAGAAAAAACCCCGGCTCAGGCCGGGGTTTTTTTATTTCCTCCGTAAAGCGATTACGTCACCAACGCCGGGTTGGGCGGCGACGCGCAATTGCCGCCCCGCATCACGACGTTGCCGCCCACGACGGTCAAGGCCGGCTTTCCGCCGACCTCGACCCCCTCGAACGGCGTATTCTTGCCGCGCGAAAAAAACGAGGCCGCGGAAATGACCGACTTCCCCTCGGCATCGAGTACCGCGACGTCCGCGGGCGCGCCCACCGCCAGCGTCCCCCCGGCCAGGCCGAACAACTTGGCCGGGCCCGTCGAAATCAATCGCACGAAATCGGCGGCCGACATACCGGCCCCGGCTACCAACGCGGTGTAAGCTATCGCCGCGTACGTCTCGATGGCCGAGATGCCGAAAGCGGCGTCGTTGAATTCCACGTCCTTGTCCACCACCGAGAGCGGTACGTGATGCGACGCGACGGCGTCGATGGTACCGTCCGCCAGGCCCGCCTTGAGGGCTTCGACGTCGCGCTCGCCCCGGAGGGGCGGCGACACTTTCGCGAAGGTGTTATATCCCTCCACCGCGCGCTCCGTCAGCCGGAAATAATGGGGCGACGTGTCGCAGGTTACCTTGATGCCGTCCGCCTTGGCGCGGCGTATCAGCTCCACCGCGCCCCCCACCGTAACGGGCGATATGTGTACGTGCCAGCGCGTCATCCGGGCCAATATTATGTCCCGGATGACCATCACCTCTTCCGCCGACCACGGAATCCCCTTCAAGCCCAACGTCGTGGAAACGAAGCTCTCGTTCATCACGCCGCCCGCCGCCAGCGATTCGTCCTGGGGAAAAGCGATTACGGGAACGGCGAAGGCCCGGGCGTACTCCAACCCCCGCCGCATAACCTGCGAGTCCATGACGGCGCGGTCGTCGCCCACCGCCACCGCGCCGCCGGTAACGAGGTCGCCCACGTCGGTGAGGGTTTTCCCCTTCAGCCCCCGCGTCAGCGCCGCCACCGGCTTGAGCCGGACCAAACCCTCCCGCCGGTTCTTGCTCAGCAGGAATTCGGCGACGGTGATGTTGTCCAAGGGCACGTCGTCACACGGCCGGCACACCGCGGTCGTGACGCCGCCGGCCGCGGCCGCGCGCGACAGACTCGCCACCGTCTCGCGGTCGGCGCGGGTCGGTTCCGAAAAGTGGACGTGCAGGTCGACGGCGCCCGGTATCACCCATTTCCCCGTAGCGTCGTAAACCTCGGCATCTTCGGGCGCGGGTAGGTCTACGTCGCACGCCGCCACGACGCCGTCGGCCAGCAACAGGTCGCATACGCGGTCGACGTCGCGCGAGGGGTCTATAACCCGGCCGTTCTTTATCAGGAGTTTCATTCGCGTTCGCCGGCCAGCAAGTACAGCACGGCCATTCGCACCGCGATGCCGTTGGTCACCTGTTGCACCATGAGCGGAAACGCGTAGTCCGCCACCTCGGGGGAAATCTCGACGCCGCGGTTCATCGAGCCCGAATGCAGGACCAGCGCGTCGTCGGCCGCCAACGCCAGCCGCCGCGGCGTGAGACAATAGAAGCGCGCGTACTCCCGCAGCGACGGTATCTGCAGGCGGTTGGCGTCGGTGAGTTCGACGCGCGAAAGCAATATCACGTCGGCGCCGGCGATGCCGTCCTCGAGGCGCGTCGCCACCCGCACGCGGAACTGGTCCACGCCCGGCGGTATCAACGTCGACGGGCCGACGAGCGTAACCTCGGCGCCCACTTTCTTTAGGCCGTATATATTGGATATCGTAGCCGGGCTCCGCGGGTGGTCGCCCAGTATGGCGACCTTGAGCCCCTCGAAGCGCTTCTTGTGTTCCCAAATGGTGAAGAGGTCCACCAGCGTCTGCGTGGGGTGTTCGTGCGGGCCGTCGCCGGCGTTGATGACGGAGCAATGTACCTGGCGCGCGAGCTGGTGCGCCGCGCCCGCCATGGAGTGGCGCACCACCAGGAAATCGACCTGCATCGCCTCCACCGTCTTGGCGGTGTCGGTGAGGGTCTCGCCGGTGGCGGCCGAAGACGTGGCCGCGGTGATGTTTATGAAGTCGGCCGAAAGGCGCTTGGCCGCGAGCTCGAACGAGAGGCGCGTCCGCGTGGAGGGTTCGTAGAAGAGATTGGCCACCGTCCTCCCGCGGAGGGCGGGCACCTTCTTAACGGGCCGCGCGGCGATGATTTGGAAGTTGGCCGCCGTATCCAATACCACGCGGAGCTCGCCCTCGCTCAGCGTTTGGATGCCCAAAAGGTCTTTCGATTGCAGGGCCACGTCAACCCCTTAAAAACGCCGGCCTAACGTCGGCCGGCGGGGCAAGGATACGTTATCACGCGGTCGCCGCCGTCGCCGAAGACGACCTCTATTATACGGTCGCGTTCGACGTCGACGCGCGTTCCGACGAAGTCCGGCTGAATCGGCAGCTCGCGGCCGCCGCGGTCGACCAGCACCGCCAGCTCTATGCGGCGCGGTCTGCCTAAATCCATGAGGTTGTCGATGGCGGCCCGTACGGTCCTTCCCGTAAAGATGACGTCGTCCACCAGCACCACCGTCATGCCGGCCACGTCGAAGGTGACGTCGGTGGCACGCACGATGGGCGCGGGCCCGATCTGCGAGAGGTCGTCGCGGTAGAGCGTGATGTCCACGGTCCCGGTGGCGGCGGGCTTCGCCCCCAACCGCTCGAGGGCCGCGACGACGCGTTCGGCGAGCGGCACGCCGCCGGTATGTATGCCGACCACGGCCAGCTCGTCGGCGCCGGCGTTCTCCGCGACGATCTCGCTGGCTATACGCGCGACGGCGCTCGCGGTATCGGCGACCGAAAGTATCTCGGTAACCTCGTACTCCGTTCCAGGCGTCATATTATTCCCGCACCCGGTCGTTGGCGACGCAACGGCGGCGGCGCAAAACTACCACTTCGACCGGTACATTTCAAGTTAAAACTCGGTCGCGCGGCGCGCTCGCCGAGGAAACTCAAGCCCCTCGGTCGGCGGCGCGCGCGACCCAGCGCGAAAGCGCTCGGCTCCCGCGGCCCAAATCCCGCTGCAGCTCGGCCTCGCGCCAACTCCCCGCTCTTACCCGTACGCCCCGCGCCCGGGCCCGTATCGCGCGCACGCGGTCGCGGAACTCGCGCCGCGATATTAGCGGCGCGTCGGCCAGCGGCGTCCGCGGCTTCGGCACCAGCGGGTTGACCCGCGCCTGGAAAGTCAACGTCTTATACCTCCGGTTGAGACGGGCCAGCTCATCGCCCACCGCGGCCACATCGGCCGCGCTTTCGCCCGGCGCCCCCACGATATAATAGAGTTTTATTTTGGATAAACCCGCCGCCGCGGCCGCGTCGAGGCATTCCTCGAGCCGCCCGGGCGGCAGCGCCTTGCCGAGCCGGGCCTGCATCTCGGCGGTCGCGGCCTCCGGCGCCAACGCAACGCCCCGTTGGCCCGAGGCGCCGAGCGCCTGCAAGACGGCGGGCGTCCGCGGCGCCGCGAGCGCGAGTGAGCTCACGCTCAGCAACATGCCGCGTTCGACGACGCCTTGGGCCAGCTCGACGACGTCGCCGTAATCGGCCAAGGCCGCGCCCACCAACCCCACCTTGCCGACCTTATCCCGCGCCTCGTCCACCAAAGGCCACAGCGACGACAGCTCGCGCCGGCGCGGCGGCGAACTTATCGCGCCGGTCTGACAAAACGAACACGACCGGCCGCACCCGCGGACGGGCTCCAGCAGGAGGAGCTTCCCGAATTCGGCGTGCGGCGTCGCGAGCCACGAGCCGCCGCGGTACGGCGTGAGGTCGTCCACCCGGGAGGCCTCAGCCTTCGCCGGCGCGCCCTCCTCCGGCACCACCTGCGCCGGCGACCCGGGCGCCCCGTACAGGACCCGGTACAACGCCGGGACGTAGACGCCCGGAACGTGCGCCATAAGCGCCAGCACGTCGCGCCGCGGCCCGCCGACGTTGGCCGCGACCACGTCTAAAACCGCGGGCAGCGACTCTTCGGCGTCGCCCAACACGACGGCGTCCGCGAACGGCGCCAGCGGCTCCGGGTTGGCGGTTACGGCCGGGCCGCCCAATATCACGAACGGGTCGAACTCGCCGCGCTCCCCGGCCCAGGGGCGAACGCCGCCGCCGGCCAACATCCCGTATACGCGCTGGTAGTCGGGCTCGTAATATACGGAGAACGCGACGACGCCCGCTCGAGACAAAGGCGTCCCGTATTCCAACCCGGCCGCGTCCTTGACGACGCCTTTGGGAGGTTTCCCGGCGTAACAGGCGAAGTAGCGCTCCGCCCGGAACGCGGGGTGCGCGGCGAACGCGCCCCACGCGAGCTGGTACCCCAGCGAGGCCATCCCGACGCGGTAGCTGTTGGGATAACACGCCGCGGCGTACAGTTCGCCGTCGCCGCCCGGCGCGGGCGTCGCCAAAACCGCCTCGGCGGCGAGGACCTCCCGCCGGCGGTCGGCGTCCGATTCTTTAGCGCGAGCCATAGACGTAACAAAGGGCGCCCGCGCGCCCCGACGACGTTAGAGATGTTATACGGGCTTTCTTCAATGGTCTAATTTTTCGCAAAAGACGTCGCTCGAGCCGGCCGCACAAGGTTCTTCCTCGAGCTGAAGGGTGGTGTGGTTAATTTTAAACCGGGCCGCCAACGCGTCCTCCGCGGCGCGCCGCACGTCGTCGCCGGCCCCCTCGCAGACGACGAGGTGGGCCGACAGGTTCGTGATGTGCGAGCACAACGCCCAGATGTGGAGGTCGTGCACGGCCGTAACGCCCTCTACCACCGTCAGCGCCCGGGCGACGTCGCGGGGCCGCACGCCGGGGGGCGTGCCCTCGAAGAGGATCCGGAGCGCGTCCCGCACCAGCCGCCCGGCCCCCCACAGCAGCAGGCCGGCGATCGCCAGCGCCAGCAGCGGGTCGACGACGAACCATCCGGTGAAGATGACTATAAGCGCGCCGACGATCACCGCGGCCGACGCCAGCGCGTCGCCTATGACGTGCAGAAAAGCTCCCCGTATGTTTATGTCGGAGCCGACGTGCCGCCGGAGCAGCAGCGCGACGGCGGCGTTCGCCACCAGGCCCGCGGCCGCGATCACCAACAGGCCCACGCCCTTCACCGGCGTGGGCTCCATCAGTCGGCCTATGCCCTCCACGAAGATAAAGGCCGCGACCGCGATAAGCGTCACGCCGTTAATCAAAGCGGCGAATACTTCGGCGCGATGCCAACCGTAAGTGCGTCGCTCGTCCGCGGGGCGGCGCGCCAAGAGCAGCGCCCCCAGCGAGAGCGTGAGCGCGAATACGTCCATAAAGACGTGCGCCGCGTCGGAGAGCAGCGCCAGGCTGCCGGCCCATATACCGCCGACGACCTCGCCCGCCAGCACCAGCGTCGTAAGGGAGATGGCCCAGGCCAGCCGTCGGGCCGGCCGGCCGGAGGGCAAATCCGAAACGCCGTGGTCGTCGGGGACGTGTTCGGGCAAGACGTTAGTCCTCTTCGCCCGGGCCGCGATAACCGCAGCTCCTCTTGGCGCAATACTTCCCGCGCTTCCCCTCCAGGAGGTACGGCGCGCCGCAGGCCGGGCACTCTTCGTTCACCGGGACGGCGTTGGCGGTGAAATCGCACTCCGGGTATTTCTCGCAGCCGTAAAAGCGGCGATTGCGCTTGCCCCGCCGCTCCACCACCCGGCCGCCGCACTTGGGACACTTGGCGTCGACCTTCTTGCGTAGAGGACGGGTATTCTTGCACTCCGGGTATTTGTCGCAGGCGAGGAACTCGCCGTACCGGCCGCGTTTTACCACCATCGCGCCGCCGCACTTCTCGCACGTCTCGCCGGTGTCCTCGGCCTCGACCGGGACCACCTTGCCGTCCTCGTCGCGCTCGAAGTTCATGGTCTGGCCGCAGTCGGGATAATTCTCGCACCGCAAATACTTCCCGAACCTTCCCCACCGTACTTCCATCTTCCCGCCGCACTTGGGGCAATCCACGTCGGTGCGCTCCGCCGCTTCGTCGCGCACCGCGTCCATAACGTCGGCGGCCTGCGCCAGGTCGGCGGCGAACGGACCGTAGAAGTCGGCCAGCACCGCGTCCCACTCCGCGCGGCCTTCCTCCACGGCGTCGAGCTGCGACTCCACCTTGGCCGTAAATTGCACGTCGAAGATGTCCGGGAAAGACGCCACGAGCAGGGCGTTCACCAACTTGCCGAGCTCGGTGGGATGGAACGCCCGCCGGACGCGTTCGATATACTTGCGGTCGATGATGGTGGCCACCGTGGGGGCGTACGTGCTCGGGCGACCGATGCCGTGCTCCTCCAACGCCTGGACCAGCGACGCGTCGTTGTAGCGCGGCGGCGGCTTCGTGAAATGTTGCTCCGGCGTGACGTCGGCCAACGGAACCTCGTCGCCCACCGCCAGCGAAGGCAGTAGCTCGCCGGCGCCGGTCTCGCGCGGCGTAACCTTCATGAAGCCCGGGAACTTGAGCGCTTGCGTCAGCGCGCGGAAGAGGTACCCGCCGCCCTCGAGCGCGGCGGTGGCGGTATCGAAGACGGCGTCCGCCATCTGCGACGCCACGAACGTGCGGTAGATAAGGTCGTACAGTTTGAACTGGTCGGCGGTGAGATGTCCCTTCACCGCCTCGGGCGCTCGCGCAACGTCGGTGGGGCGTACGGCCTCGTGGGCCTCCTGGGCGCCGCGGCGAGAGCGATAGAAACGCGGCTTAGCGGGTAAGTAATCGGCGCCGAACTCTTTTTCGATATATTTCCGGCACGCGGCCGCCGCGGACGACGCCACCCGCACCGAGTCGGTTCGCATGTAGGTGATAAGGCCCACCCGGTCGCCGCCGCCCACGTCGACGCCCTCGTAGAGCACCTGGGCCAGCGCCATGGTCTTGCGGCCGGTGAAGCCGAATTGCCGGGCCCCGGCCTGCTGCAACTTACTGGTCGTAAAAGGCGGGACCGGCGACCGGCGCTTCTCGCCGCGTTCGAACGACGTAACGACGAAGCTTTGCTTGAGGACCTTGTCCCGTTCGGCCGACGCCTCGGCCTCGTTCGCCAGCCGGCGCCGGTATTTGACCAGCCGCCCGGGCGCCATCAACGTCTCGCCGTCGATAGAGACGAGCGACGCGGCGAAGCGTTCGCCGGCCGCGGTTTCGAATTCGGCCCCCAGGGTCCAATATTCGTCGGCGACGAAGTCCTCGATTTCCTGCTCGCGCTCGCAGATAAGCCGGACCGCCACGGACTGGACGCGGCCGGCGGAAAGGCCGGTCGTGACCTTCTTCCACAATATGGGGCTGACCTGGTACCCGACGAGGCGGTCCAGTATGCGCCGGGCTTGCTGGGCCGCGATGAGGCGGAGGTCCAGGTCGCGCGGTTCGGCCACCGCCGCCCTCACCGCCGCCGCCGTTATCTCGTTGAACGATACGCGGCGCGCGCGGGCGCCGTCCAGATGCTGCGACAGGTGGTACGCTATGGCCTCGCCCTCGCGGTCCGGGTCCGTGGCCAGATAAATCACGTCCGCGGCCTCGGCCGCCTTGGTAAGGGTTTTCAATATTTTCTTCTGCGCCGGCGTGGATTCGTACGTGGGCTCGAAACCCTTGGATACGTCGACGCCGAGCGAAGACTTCGGCAGGTCCGCAACGTGGCCCTGGCAAGACTTTACGGCGTAGTCCTTGCCCAGGAACTTCGCGATGGTCTTGACCTTGGCGGCCGATTCGACGATTAATAAACTTTTACCCATAAGGAATACGCTACATGAAGATGCGGCGGTAGTTGTTTCCGGGGAGCTTCTCGACCAGGCCGGCGATCTCGAGGGAGAGCAACGCGGTCGCGGCTCGAGACGGGTCCCACCCAACGCGGGCCGCGAGCTCGTCGGCCGGCATCGCCTCGCCGGCGACGCACTTCAAGAGTTCCTGCTCGTCGGCGCCGAGCGACGCGGTATCTACCGTCGGCCTAGCCGCGCGCCGTCCGCCGACGGGCGAGAACTGCGGCGCGAGCTCCTCCAAGATTTCGTCGGCCGAACCCACCGGCTTGGCGCCGCTGGCGATAAGCCGCCGGCAGCCGTCGCTCGCCGGCGAGAAGATGCTGCCCGGCACGGCGAAGACCTCCCGGCCTTGCTCCGCGGCGTGGTAGCCGGTTATGAGGGCGCCGCTGCGCTCCCCCGCCTCGACGACCAGGACGCCGGCCCCCAGGCCGCTAATTATCCGGTTGCGGCGCGGGAAGTTCTGCGCCTCGGGTCGGGCCGACGGCGGCAACTCCGAAACGACGAGGCCCTTTTCGCATATTTCGTCGTACAGGCCCTTATTCTCCGGCGGGTAGACGACGTCGGCGCCGCACCCGAGGACGGCGACGGTAACGCCGCCCGCCTTGAGCGCGGCCCGATGGGCGCAAGTGTCGATGCCCCGCGCCATCCCGCTTAAGATCGCTAAGCCCGCCTCCGCTAAGGGCTCGCATATGAACGCCGTCGCGCGCTCGCCGTAGTCGGTGGGCCGGCGCGTACCCACGGCCGCGACGGCCGGCGCCGTCAGCCGGTCCAACGCGCCTTTATAATACAGCACGGGCGGCGCGTCATATATCGCGGCGAGGGGCTCGGGGTAATCGTCCTCGCCCCATATTACGTACCTTAAGGCCAAAGTCTCCGCCCGGGCCATCTCGGCCTCAACTTCCTTCCAGCCGTCGAACGTCGCGAGCGCTCGCGCCCGCTCGTCGCCGATGCCCGGGACCGCGGCGAGCTCGTCGAAGGTCTTCGTAAAAACCGCCGCGGGTTCGCCGAAGGTTTCCAGAAGGCGCCGGAAAAATACGCTTCCGATGCCCGGTACGCGGGCCAGCGCCAGGGTAGCCCGTACGCGCTCTTGCCGACCAGCCTCCATTTAGGCCGGATTGTATTCGAACCCGCCGAGACTGTCAAGATAAAATTAACGAATCGTATCCGCTTGACCGCGTCGGCCGGGTATGTTATTCGTTACATTCAATGAAGAGATTCGCCATAATTTTGTCCGTATTCACGGTCTTTGCGGCCGCCGTCCTTGCGCAACAGGAGGGGACCGAACCCGAACCCACGCCTACCGTTCAGTATCTACCGGCCTACGTGTTCCCCGCGGTCTACGTGTACGGCGGCGCGGCGTGGGGGCCGTCGTACGACGCCGCGCCGGACATCACCGGCAGGGCCGCCGCGGTAGGCTTGGACGACCCGCTGGAAGACATAGGAACGCTCTCCGCCTTCGGCGTAACGTTCGACTTTTTCGTCGGTCCCTACGTCGCCGCCTCGTTAAAATTGACGCAAGAACAAGCCCCCCGCCGCGAAACCGTACTGAAATACGACTACGCCACTTTCCCCAAGGGGCCGCCGCCCACCAGGGCGTCGTGGCCGGTCGAGGAACGCCTGGCGTATAAATTCCAAAACGTCGATTATAAGATCGCGCTCAAGTACGTGGTTCTCCCCGCTTGGCCCGTTACGCCGTACGCCGCGGCCGGCATCGGCGGCAACCTGACGACGATAGACGTCGACGACCACGTATCGGACGCGTTCCTCCAAAAAAGCCAAGGCGGCGGCCTTTTGACGTCGGGTTGGTTCCAACAGTTCTCGTTCGACTGGGCCCTCTACGCGGGCATACAAGTGAACCTCGGGGACAACCTGTTCCTTATTACGGAATATAACTACGACCGCCAATTCCGCGAACACGAGGTCGCCGGCTATAAGTACCGCACCGGCCTCCAAGGGCTCTTCGCCGGCGCGGGGTGGCGCTTCCTATAGGTTGCGGGTTATGAGGCTTATCGCTATAAAGACGCACGCCGCCGGGGACCTTCTGCTGACGACGCCCGCCCTCCGGACCTTGCGCCGCGCCTTTCCGGAGGCGGACCTGGTCCTCCTAACGGGGCGAGCCAACGTCGACGTCGCCGGCGCTATACCCGGCGCGGACGCGTATATGTTCGTGGAAGAGAAGGTCGCGTTCAAGCCGAACCCGGTCACGACGTACCGGTTGACCAAAGATATTAAAAATTCCGGAGCGGACGTAGCGTTCCTCTTCCAACCTTGGCCCGGCCTGGCGCGGTTGCTAAACTGGGGCGGAGCCGCCGTATATGCCCCGTTTACCGGACCGAAGCCGCCCCGGTACCTGGCCGGCGGCGCGCGCTGGCAGCCGAACGCGGACAAATACATCGCCGAAACCTACGTCGAAGTGGCCGAGGCGGCGGGCTGCGCCCGCGACGACTTGCGACTCGACTTCGTCATCCCGCGCGGCGTGCCGAAGGCGGCCGAAATCACGGGGATTAAAAAAAAGAAGAAATACGTAGCGCTGGTGCCTTCGGGGGGACGGAACCCGCGGGAAACCGTCGCGGCGAAGTTGCCGCCGGCGCACTTCTTCGTCGAGATCGTCGATTTTATCAAGAAGGAGGCCGGCCGCCCCGTCGTGTTGGTGGGCGGGCCCCACGACCGGGAGAGGTGCGCCGCCATAACCGCTAAGGCCGGCAACGGCAACGTAATAAACCTCGCCGGTAAAACGGACATATTCGAAAGCGCCCGGGTGATCGACGGCGCCGCTTACCTCATAACGGTGGACTCGCTGCCTCTGCACGTCGGCGTCGCCCTCAAAAAACCCACCCTCGCCCTCTTCGCCCCCACCAACCCGAGCGCGCTTCTCCCGCGCGGGGGGCCCGCCGAAGCCGTCGCCGCCGAACTGGAATGCGCTCCCTGCTACGCCAACTCGCCCTTTCCCCGCTGCAAACGCCCTTTCAAGTACGAATGCCGCGAGCGCATCTCCCTGGCCCGCGTTAAAGAATTTATCTTGAAGCGCGAGCAAAAATAAGTTATAATACCTAACAAAGTAAGTCAGGTATAAGGCCGGCCTCGGGTTCGCGACGGCCGGAACGTCTACGGGCGCCAGGAAGGGGGCGGTTGCGAAGAGGAGCCCGCGAAGGCGGGGCGGCGTGTTGAGGAAAAATTACGTTATAGGAGAAACGGAATGCGCGGTTGGGCAGTATTAACGTTGGGGGCGGCGGCCGCGGCCTTGGTTATCTCTTGCGGCGAAGACGAGGTTACGACCCCCACCACCTCGGTGGGCTCCTGGACCGTCCTCGAGCCGCCGTACGAGGGAGCGTGGACGCACTGCGACGTCCGGGAAGACGGCACCGTCTGGGCGACGGTCCTCTTGACGGACTCGAAGCGCGCCGCGGTCGCCCGTTATAATAACGGCGCTTGGGCCGTAAAAGAATTCGAGCCCGTCGTCACGGAAGCGCTGAACGACATCCTCATGTTCGACGGCGAACGCGGCTGGGCTTGCGGCAACGGCGGCGCGCTCCTCGACTACCAGGGCGGCGAATGGTACCTCACCCGCCTTTACAACGACCTGGAATACCTGCACCTGGGCGGCGTCGACCCCTCCCACGTATGGGTAAACGCCATCTCCCGGCCGTACGGCGTACCGGCTATTTTCTATTACGACGGCAGCCGGTGGCGCGAGGCGGAGAAGCCGCAAGGCTACAAGAGCTTCGGGCCTTTTCACATGACGGGGGCCGACACCGGCTTTATGGTCGTCCGGGGAGCGGCGGGCGACGAAGTATTCGAGCTGCAGGGAAAACGTTGGGAGCCGGCTCTAGCCTTCAACGAAAATCTTCACCTGTACGATATAACCGGCGACGGCGCCCTAACGTACGCGGTGGGCGAACGGCGGCTCGCGAGGGAAAGGCTCGGCCGCGTCTACCAGCTTACGCCCGAGCTTCGGGATATTACCCCCGCCATCGTACCGCCGGAAGAATATTACTACCGGACGTGCTTCGCCGACCGTGCCGGCGGCCTTTGGGTAGCCGCCGCGCCGTACGAGGTTATAACCAGGGCTTACCGGCTACTCTACTGGGACGGCCGGCGTTGGACCGAGGCCGCCATAGCTAATAAGACGGAGGCCATTCCGCGCTTCTTCGACATAGAATTCATCGACGGCGCCGGATGGGCCGTGGGCGGCACGACCTTCGCCCGATACCGAAAGTAGCGCCTAATTCGAAAGCCGGCCCGAAGGCCGGCTTTTTTTATTTGGCGTAATCGCCCTCGATAGCTTTTATCTTATCCACCCTTCGGGCGTGGCGGCCGCCCTCGAACGACGTCTCGAGCCAGGCCGTCAGCATCTCCCGGCCGTACTGAAAACCGGTCTGGTCGCCCGAGAGGACCAGGACGTTGGCGTCGTTGTGGGCGCGCGTCAGCCGGGCCATGTAGACGGTCCAGCACAGCGCCGCGCGGACGCCGGGGACCTTGTTGGCCGCCATCGACATCCCGAGGCCGGTAGCGCACACCAGAACGCCGCGTTCGGCTTCGCCCCGCGCCACCGCCTCCGCCGCGGCCCGGCCGAAGTCCACGTAGTCGCAGGACTCCTCGCAATCGGTGCCGAAGTCGACGACCTCGTGGCCCAGCTCGGCCGCGGCCGCCTTCAAGTACTCCTTCAACGGGTAGCCGCGATGGTCCGCCGCGAAAGCTATCTTCACGCTTCCATCCCTCGCTTCTTCGCCTCCGCTATGTAGCGCGCCTTCATTTCGGCGTACAGCGGGAAGCGCTCGCACAGCTCGCGCACCTCTTCGCGCACCTCCGCGACGACGGCGTCGTTCTCGATATCTTTCAGGACGCGCGCGATCATGTCGCCGATGGCCTTCATCTCCGGTTCCCTCATGCCGCGCGTCGTCAACGCCGGCGTGCCGATGCGGATGCCGGAGGTAACGAACGGCTTCTGCGGGTCGAACGGGATGGTGTTCTTGTTCACGGTTATGCCGGCTTCCTCCAGCCGCTTCTCGGCCACTTTGCCCGTCAGCTCGAACGGCCTGAGGTCCACCAGCATGAGGTGGGTATCCGTCCCGCCGGAGACGATGCGCAGGCCGTTCTCGGCCAGCCGCGCCGCCAGCGTCGCGGCGTTGGCGACGATCTGCTTCTGGTAATCCTTGAACTCGGGCTTCAGCGCCTCGGCCAGGCACACCGCTTTGGCGGCGATGACGTGCATCAGCGGGCCGCCCTGGATGCCGGGGAAGACGACGCGGTCGAGGTCCTTGGCCAGCTCCTCCCGGCACATTATCATACCGGCGCGCGGGCCGCGCAGCGTCTTGTGGGTGGTGGTGGTTATGTAGTCGGCTATCCCCACCGGCGTGGGGTGAAGGCCGGTCGCGACCAGCCCCGCGATATGGGCGATATCGGCGACCAGCACCGCGCCCACCTCGTCGCAGATAGCGCGGAACTTCGTGAAGTCGAGGGTGCGGGGGTAGGCGCTGGCGCCCACCATAACCAGCTTCGGCTTGTGCTCGTGCGCCAACGTACGCAGCGCGTCGAAGTCGACGGTCTCGTCGTCCTCGCGTACGCCGTACTGGACGACGTTGAAGTATTTCCCCGAGAAGTTGATGGGGTGGCCGTGGCTCAGGTGGCCGCCGTGGCTGAGGTTCATCCCCAGCATGGTGTCGCCCGGCTCCATCACGGTGAAGTAGACGGCCATGTTGGCCTGGGTCCCGGAGTGAGGCTGGGCGTTAACGTGTTCGGCGCCGAAGAGCCGTTTGGCACGCTCGATCGCGAGCGACTCGCCGACGTCGACGTACTGACAGCCGCCGTAGTAGCGGCGTCCCGGGTAACCCTCGGCGTACTTGTTCGTCATAACGGAGCCGACGGTCTCCAGCACGGCCTCGCTCACGAAGTTCTCGCTGGCGATAAGCTCCAACGTCTCGGTCTGGCGGCGCAACTCGCCCAAAACCGCCGCGGCCACTTCCGGGTCGGTTTGCCATAAATGGCTCATATTAAACCTCCGACTGCGATTTTCCTTAAAATAACACCCGCGTTACGACAAGTCAATCTTAATCCATGATTAAGGGCGTTCGGCCGGGCCACGCCGCATCCCGGCGATAACCTAAACCTACTTGCCAACGAGGCGAATTTTCGGATTGATTTCCGCTCAAGCCGGCATTATAATATTACGCGAATGGTGGTTAAAAAATGAGGGGATTAATAACAATTATAACCGCGGCGGGAATATTCGCGGCCGCGCCGACGCGTGCCGAAACGCGAGACGTCGCGAGGTTCGCCTTTCTACTTATAGAACCCGGCTCCCGCCCGGGCGGTTTCGGTAAGGCGTTTACCGGCCTGGCCGACGACATCAACGCCTCGTTCTACAACCCGGGCGGCCTGGCGCTGTTGGAGAAGAACAGCATTACCGTAATGCACGAGCCCCGCGGCACCGCCGACTCGCAAGATATGTTTTACGACTACGCCGCGTTCGCGTACCGCACCGGCGAATACGGCACGCTGTGCTTCGACGTCGTATATAGCGACGCCGGCAAAAGCGACATGACCGACCCGGATAAGCGCGTGATCGGCGTGATGCATATTTACGACGTCGCTCCCTCCGCGTATTGGAGCTACCCGCTCCGCAACGACCTCGGCATCGGCGCCGGCCTGACGTACGCCTACCAACACCTGGCGGACATTCCCGGCGGCGTCGACCAGCAATTGTTATTCAACGGCGGCGTCCTCTACCGGACGCCGCTTAAGGGGTTGAGCGGCGGCCTCGCCTTTGCCAACCTCGGCCCGAACAAAAGCCCTACCCGAGTAGACGAGGAGCAAAAAGAGAGCGCCGTCAGCTGGCCGCCGCCGCGGACGATGCGGCTCGG
This sequence comes from bacterium, assembly GCA_035529855.1. Classification (NCBI taxonomy): domain Bacteria; species bacterium. The sequence goes on along the minus strand of DATKVX010000124.1, from coordinate 19,058 downwards.
CCTGGCTTATAAGTTTTTCTCGAACGAACTCAACGACCTCACCGCGGCCGTCGACGGCTCGAAGCCCTTGATGAACCTGGACGACCGGCTGGAAGATGAATTCAGCCAGGCGGTTTATTCCGGGGGCGTAGAATACGTCTACGCGAAAATAGTGGCGGTGCGGGCCGGGTACTACCGCGACCGGTGGGGCGCGGTGAACGGCTTGACGCCGGCCTTCGGCTTCAGTTACCGGGGCGTCGGTTTCGATTACGGCCGCGTCCCGGAAGGCGAGGCCTTCGGCGACCGCCACCGCTTCGCCCTGGGTTATTACTTCTAAGCGAGGGCTCGGCTCGGAAGTCTTGATTTGACGACGTATGAACCGCTTACGGCAGAAACGGGCGGCGCGACGGCAGCGCCCTTTTCAGCTTGATTTTAAAACGGGCACGGGTTATAATAATAGGGAAAAGGGGGTCGCGCGATGTATAAACCGGCGACAATTTTACTAGTTGGCGCACTTGTGCTTGCGGGACCGGCGTTATGCGAAACTAAGGACACGGCGCAGTTTATTTGGCTCCATATCGAACCCGGTTCCCGCCCGGGCGGCATCGGCAAAACCTTCACCGGCCTGGCCGACGACGCCAACGCCTCGTTCTACAACCCGGGCGGCCTGGCGCTGTTGGAGAAGAACAGCATTACCGTTATGCACGAACCCCGCGGCACCGGCGACCTTAAAGACATCTTCTACGATTACGCCGCGTTCGCCTACCGCACCGGCAAATACGGTACGCTGTGCTTCGACGTCATATACAGCGACGCCGGTAGAACCGATATGATGGACCTCGAAGGCCGGAAAATAGGCGTAATGCACAGTTACGGCGCGGCGCCGTCCCTCTATTGGAGTTATCCGGTCCGCCAAGACCTCGGCGTCGGCGGCGGCCTGACGTACGCGTACCAACACCTTACGGACCTTCCCGGCGGCGTCGACCAACAGCTATTGTTTAACGGCGGCGTCCTGTACAAAACGCCGCTCAAGGGCCTTTCCGGCGGCCTGGCCTTCACCAACCTGGGCACGAATAAAACCGCTAAGCGGGTGAACGAAGAGGAACAAGAGATCGAAGTTAGCTGGGCGCCGCCGCGTACTATGCGCCTCGGCCTGGCCTATAAGGTATTTTCGACCAACCTCAACGACCTCACCGTAGCCGCCGACGGCTCGAAGCTGTTGATGAACCTCAACGACCGCTTGAGCGAAGAGTTCGGCCAGGCGATTTACTCCGGCGGCGCGGAATATATATACGCCAAAATGGTGGCAGTACGAGCCGGCTACTACCGCGATAGGTGGGGCGAGATAACCGGCTTAACGTTAGGCTTCGGCTTCGCGTATACGGGCCTGAGCTTCGATTACAGCCGCATACCAGAAGGCGAGGCCTTCGGCGACCGGCACCGCTTCGCCGTCGGCTACGTCTTTTAAAAGCCCCGGAATACGCGTGGCGCGTCCCAAGCCCATCTTCGAAAAGAAAAAAGCCGTCGTCACCGCAGCCGTGGCGGCGGCTTTAGCGTCGCCGGCCGCGGCGATAATCATCGGCGGCGAGGGCGCGTCGTTACCCGAGGCCTTTAAAACGGTCGCGGTCGCGGGCGAGGCCGGCCGCGGCGACGGCCAGTTCGACGAACCCACCGCCGTCGCTTTCGACGGCGCGCGCCGGCTCTACGTCGTCGACAACCGCAACGTACGCGTCCAGCGGTTCTTCCCGTTGGGCGATTTCGACACGGCGTTCGGGCGCTTCGGTTGGAAGGGCGAGGGGCTCGTCTCGCCGTACGGCGTAGCGGCCGACCAGGAATTATACGTATACGTCAGCGACCGCGAGCGCGGCCTAATCCACCAGTACGACATCTACGGCAAATACCTCAAGTCGTTCGGCCAGACGCAGCGGCTCGCGACGCGGTTCGAACGGCCCGCCGGCCTCGCCATCGACAAACTGGGCAACCTGTGGGTCGCCGACGCCGGCAACCACAAGGTCAAGCGGGTCAACGTTCTGGGCGAAATCACGTTGGAGGTAGGCTACTACGGCGCCGAGCCGGGCAAACTCAACCTCCCCGCCGACGTCGCGGTGGACGAAAGCGGCGGCGTCGTCGTGGCCGACACCGGTAACTCCCGGCTGCAGCGCTTCGACCGCTTCGGAAACCCCGTCGCCGTAATTACCGGCGGCGACGACAGGCAACTGCGCAATCCCTCGGGCGTTTGCCTCGACCGCTTCGGCAATATTTTCGCGTCGGACACCGGGAACGACCGCGTCGTAGCTTTCGCCGCCGACGGCCGGTACCTGTGCGAATACGGCAAGCTGGGCCGCGGCAAAAGGGACTTCAACCACCCGGGAGGCCTTGGCTTCGGCGCGGACGGAAAATTATATGTAGCGGATACGTACAATAACGTAATAAAAGTATTAGAAGTACAATACCGCCTCCCGGAACGCGTCGAGAAGCCGCCGCGGCTCCCGGCGCCGGACGAAAGGTAAAACCGAAAACCGCCTGCGGCCGCGGCCCCACCAGCGCCTGTACCCCCGGGAGGGGGCGTTTTTATATAATGGCAGGACGTTCCCGAAGACGATTTCTCCCTACGGCCGGCCTTCTGGTCGCGGCCGCGCTGGGCGCTTCTTCCGCCGCCGCCGAGGAAGAGCCGCGGTGGCGCGAAACGCTGGCCGCGGCGCGGGAATCCTTCGAGATAACGGAGCCCGCGCCCGGCATCGGCTACGGGCTGCCGCACAAATTCCTCTTCGTCGGTTCCGAAACGGTGCGCGTCGGCGACGTCGTCTGGGAAAGGGGCCGCGACTACCGCATCGACTACGACGCCGGTACCTTGACCGTACTCGCGGCCCCCCCGTACGCCGGCCCCGTCGTCGTCGAGTACGAGTACCTGCCGTTCCTGCAGAGCGAGGATTATCGCACCGCGCTCGAGGGCGAGGGCGAGGCCGAGGCGCTGGAGCGCATCGAGGAGGCCGCGGCCGCGCCCTCGGAGCTGGACGTAACCGGCTCCAAGACCTTCACCGTAACCGCCGGCAACTTCGAGGGAAAGCCCTTCACGCAATCCCTCCGCCTTTCCATCCGGGGAAACGTCGGCGACGTAAAGGTAACGGGTGAGATATCGGACCAGGACCTGCCGTTCGAGGAGGGGGGCGCCACGGAGGAAATAGAAGCCGTGGACAAGATATTCGTCCGCGTGGAGGGCCGCCACCTGGCCGGGACCTTCGGCGACTACGACGCCGCCGTCACCGGTCGGCGTTTCGCCGATTACCAACGACGGCTCACCGGCATCAAAGCCGAAGCTTTCTACCCCACCTGGCGGGCCGACGCCTACGGCGCCCGGGCGCGCGGCCGCTTCGCGACTAACGAGTTCTACGGCGTCGACGGCGTGCAGGGCCCGTACCAACTCTCCGCCCGCGACGACGACGACATTATTATACTCCCGGGAACCGAGACCGTCTGGCTGAACGGCGCGAAACTCAAAGAGGGCGAGAACAACGATTACATCGTCGACTACGACCTCGCGACGATAACCTTTACCGTCCGCCGTCCCATCTCGGCCGAGGACCGCATCGTCGTCGACTTCCAATACACCACCGAAGAGTACCAACGCAACTTCTTCGGCGCCGAAACCGAAGGCCACTTCGCCGGGGACGCCGTCAACGTGGGCGCGCTGTACCTGCACGAGGAGGACGACCGCGCCCACGCCTTCTTCGGCCTCGACGATTATTACCGCAAATTGCTGGAGGGCGCCGGCGACGACCAGGAACGCGCGCGCGTACTCGCGCGGGACGAAAACGGCGAGATAATATACGAGTACGTCGGCGAGGGCCGGGGGGAATATTCACGGCAATGGGACCCGGTGGAGGGGAAATACGTATACCTCTACGTCGGCCCGGGCAACGGCGACTTTATGCCGAGGACGATACTGCTCCCCTTCCCGAAACGCCACAGCCTTTTCGACGTGAACGCCGTCCTCGCTCCGACGCGCCTCATCACGGTCGAGGCCGAGGGTGCGACGAGCGACCTCGACGCCAACACCTTCTCCTCGTCGACGGACCAGGACAACAGCGGCCTCGCCGGTTCCGCCGCCGCTACCGTTCGCCTCGACGCGCTCGAGCCGCTCAAACGCGCGGGGGAGCTCGAAGTCCGGCACGTCGTGGAGAACAGGGACACGCGTTTTCAGAACCTGGGCCGCGAAGATGCCGTCGCGTTTCTGCAGCAATGGGACCTCGACGACGAGGTCGCCGGCCTGGCCCACCCTCCAGGCTACAACCTTCACGAGACGACGATTACGGAACGACCCGTTCCTTCCCTCACGGCGTCCGGAACGTACGGCGGTATACGCCAACACTACGTCGGTTTCTCGGCGAACGGTTACGTATACCAACGAGGTAAAAGGGTCGCGACCTCGCTGACCTGGGAGCCCGACCGCTGGCCGCACGTCGCGTACGACTTCAACCACGTCCGCCGGCGCGGCCCGCGATATACCGCGGTACTTGAGCACGGCGACCAATCGATAGCTAAAAGCGTATTCACCAACGACGAAAATACGCGACGCGAGCAGAGCGGCGAGGTCTCCTATTCCGTCTGGCGGCTTAGCCCGTACGTCCGGATTTACGATAAGAAGCGCCGCGCCGACTACGAAATAGACAACTCCCCCGACGAAGGAACGCTCGAGCAAGAGCTCGAGGTGGGGACCGGCGTGCGGCCGGCGGTTGGGTGGGCGGTCCGTCTCAGCCACATCGAAGGCCGCGGCAAAAAGGTCGAAGACCGCACGTTCGTACCGCACTATCGTAAGAACCAAGAACACGCCGCCGCTGCGTACGACGCCCCCGGCCTGGTCGACCTCAACGCCGAGTACACCAAGATTAGAAAGGATTTCGCCTCCGCGGACGAGGGCGACGTCGACTCCGACCTTTCGCTGCTCGAGCTGTATTACACGCCGCTGGAGCGCGCGTTAGCGCTGAGGACGCGTTACGAGCTCAACAGCGTCCAAGACCTCGAGCGCGAAGAAATCTTCGAGGTCGCCCGGGACGGCGACGGCGACTACCGCCGCGAACCGGACCCCAAAAACCCGAACCGCTACGTCTATATCTACGACCCGGACGACCCGGCCGCTATTTACATAAAGAGGTACCGGTATACCGGCCGGGCGTACCGCGCTCTCGAGCCGGACCTCACCGTCAGCCTCGCCGTGCTCCCCTACCGCTTCAACGACGTGCGCGGCCGAGACGCCGAGCGCGACCCGTGGCTCGACGCCGCGTCCGCGGACCTCTACTTCCACGCCCGTAACAGCTCCGCGTCGCCGCGGCGCTTCGCCGTCGCCACGCTTCAAGATCTCCTGGCCTCGGACTCCCTCGACAGCAGCCTGGAACAACGTTATACCCTTACCCTATTGCCCGTCAACCGGCGGCTCACGGGCCGGGCGCGCTACTCCGTCAAGGACGACCTCGACCGGACCATCGCGTCGCGCCAACGCCGGCGGTGGCGCACGTCCCGTTACGGCGAAGTCGTCGGCGAACCGGCGCCGCGCTTGACGGTCCAAGCCGACGTCGACCGGGTACGGGAATGGGAATCGATAACGGAGGAGAACGTACCCCGCCCCGAGAATACCATAGCCCTGGAGATGATATACGGCCTGGAACCTACCTACAGCCTCACCGCCCGGCTCGACCTTAAGGTTCGCGGCGAGGTTTCGCGGCGGCACGAGGAATACAACGCCGCGCCGACCCACTTCAAGGGTACGAGGGTGAAACCGGAGGCCACGTACCGCCTTACGGAGTCCGGCGTCGCCAACGCGTGGTACGAGCGAACGCAGTACGACGTCTCGGGCTACGGCGGGTCGGAGACGTCGTTGCTGCGCATCCCGGGAGTTACGCACAAGTGGGAAACCAGCGTCAACAAGGGCGTGGGTCGATACGTCACGCTTATCTTCACGTACGACGGCGAAAAAAAACCCGACGAGGGAGTGACGCGGCACCGGGGCCGAATCGACCTGAACATATATTTCTGATGTTAAAGAACCGGGCCATACTGGTCGTACTCGCTTCCGCCGCGGCGGCCGTACCGGCTTCCGCCGAGTTAACGCTCGAGGGAAACGCGGCGTTCGGCGACGCCGAAATCGAAGCCGCGGCGTATCGCGACGGCTCCGTCGACGTAAGCGCCGTCGAGCGGCTCTACTCGCGCGCCGGATATTTGGACGCGCGCGTCGAGCTGACCGCGGAAAAAGGCCGTCCGCCGACATTAACGATATCGGAGGGTACGCAATACCGCGTCGCTACGCTGGATGTGGACAACGAATCGCCGCTCAGTCGCGACGAGGCGGCCGCGTTCGTTCCGTTCGGCCCGGGCGACCCGCCGTCGCCGCCCGACCTCCGGGAGGGTTTAATCGCGCTGCTGGCCGAACTGGCGGGCCGGGGATACCTGCGCGCCGAAGCGGAATACGCCGTAACCGACGCCGGCGAGAGACGGGTGGACGTCGCCGTCGCCGTTCGCGCGGGCGAGCGGTACGCCGCGGGCGAAATCCACCTCGTCGGCGTCCGCCCCCGGGACGAGGAGGCGATACGCGATAAACTGGAGACCCGGCCCGGCAAACCCTTGCACGAGCGGACGCTGGCGCGCGACCTCCTTAGCATAATAGACTACTACCGCGAGCGCGGTTATCCCACGGCCTCGGCCCGCCCCCGCGCTTTCGAGATCGCCGAGCGTTACAAAGAGATAGACTTCGACGTAATCGTCGAACCGGGCGGCAAGGTAACCGTAACCGCCATAGATATCGTCGGCAACCGCAGGACCCGCGACGGCGTTATCCGCCACGAGCTCCTGGCCGTTCCGGGCGAACCCTACGACGTCGAGCGCCTGCGTAAGAGCGCGCGGCGGATATATAACCTAAAATACTTCGAGGCCGAGCCTGACATCGAACTGGTCGACGCCGGTGCGGGCCGCCTTCGCGTAACGGTAGTGGAACGGCCGACGTACCGCGTGACCGGCGCGTTGGCGTACGAGCCCGCGGAAGGCGAAACCGCCGCGGCCCTGATCGGCGAGCTCGACGCGCGCCTCGCCAACCTCGCCGGCACAGGCCGGGAGCTAGACGCCCGCTACCGCCGCCTGGCCGTCGAATCGACCGACGCCGCGGCAACGTACTACGAACCGTGGATCGGGGGCGTCGACCTCTTCGCGCAACCGAGCGGCCTGTATAAAGAGCGGGTAACGTACCGGAAGGCGACCGGCGAGCTCGCCCTGGGTACTCATCCCCTCGTGGACCTGACGGTGGCGGCGGGCGGCGGCTTCGACCGGGTGTGGAAAGAAAGCGCGAGCCGGAAGTACAAAGTCTTCACGTGGGCAACGTACGACAGCCGCGACTACTTCGACAACCCGCGCCGGGGTTGGCAGGCGCACGGCCGGCTGGAGCTCGGCGTAAAGGAATACCTGGCCGACCGCTTCCGGGAAAGGGTGCCGCGGCTCGAGCTCGACGCCTGGCGCTTTTGGTCCACGACCCGCAACCAGGTCCTCGCGGCGCGAGGCCGCGTTCAGGGCTTCGTCTCGCAGCGAACGAGCCTGGACGAAGTTTTCCCGCTGGGCGGGTACGCCGACCTCCGCGGTTTCAAAGAGGAGCAGTTCCTAACGGACCGCCAAGCGCTCGCGACCGTCGAGTATCGCTTCTTGACCGGCCGCGGCAACAGGCTGTTCCTCTTCGTCGACGCGGCCTACCGCCACCTCAAAACCGAGAAGACGTTCGACGAAGGGCTAAGCGTGGGTTACGGCGGCGGCTTCCGGGCGGCGACGGCCGTCGGAACGTACGGCGTCGATTACGGCCTGGCCGCCGGCGACGGCCCCCTCGACGGCAAAATCCACGTCTCCATCACGCAGGAGTTTTAACGGTCGAAAGCCCTTGTCGGCAGGTGTTTCATTTCTTAATATTCAACCGTTATGGTGCGCCTTTCCCAGATATTAGGAGTGGCCGCGGCCTTCTTCGTCGGCGCGTTCGCCGGTAACTTCTACCACCTCGTCGTACGCCGGGGCCCGGGCGGCCGCTTCCACGTGACGCTGCCGCCGGCCTGCCCCTCTTGCGGCCGGGCGGAACGGCGCGTGTGGATGCTGCCCATATTATGGTACCCATTATTGCGAGGCCGGTGCCCGGGCTGCGGCTTCCGCTACCATAAAAACCTCGTCCTGCTGGAGGCGGCGGGCGGCGCCGTCGCGGCGCTGGCGTTCTACTACTACGGCTTTTCCTTCGCGTTCGCGACGACGTTCGCGTTCTGCTTCTTCTTCCTTTTGAATTATTGGGTAGACTTCCGCTACGGCGTCCTGGTGCCGCAGCTCTATTTGCCGGCGCTCGCCGCCGGCCTGGCGTTATCTTTCCTCCCCGGGGCTCCTACTCCCGCCGGCGCCCTCGTCGGGGGCGTCGTAGGGGGCGGTTTGTTGTTGGTCGCGCGTCCCGGCCGCGGCCTCTTCTCCGAGAACGCCCGCGGCGCCGAACGCCAAATCGCGTGCGTGGCGCTGGCCGGCGTCTTCCTGGGATGGCAGAGCGCGTTGTTCGTCCTGGCCGCGGCGGCGGTCGCGGCGTTGGTCCTACCGTTGGTCGCCCGCCGCGTGTTCGGCGGCGACCCGGAAACGGCCTTCGGGTTCGCGGTCCTGGCCGCGGCGTTGGCGTTGGCTTTCTACCGCGCCGACATAACATCCTGGTACTTCCGCATCCGCTAGCGGTGAAAGACGGCCGTGCGCGTTTTAATTACTCACCACCGCGTACGCCGGTTAAATTTTAACGGGAAGTCAATGTGGGTACTTACGAGCTCATAGTATACGGCTGCCAGATGAACGACTACGACGGCGAGAAGCTGGCCGGCATAATGGAGGAGGCCGGCTACCGGCCCGCGCCCCCGGGCGAAGTCGCCGACGTCGTCCTGGTATACACCTGCGCCGTACGGGAGTCGGCCACGGCCCGGGCGCTGGGCCGCATCACGTCGCTCGCGCGGTACAAGAAGGGCAAGCCGGGAATCGTCATCGGCGTCGGCGGCTGCTGGCCCGCGGTCGAAAAGGCCGTTATCGAAAGCGCGTGCCCCCACGTCGACTTCACGTTCGGGACGACGAACCTGGAAGGCGTCCCGGCGACGGTTGCGGCCATCCGCGTTACGGCCGCGCCGCCGCGGCCCGACGGCGCGCCGCTCCGGCGGGCGAGCTGGCCTCGAGCCAACGTATCTATCATGCGCGGCTGCAATAACTTCTGCGCCTACTGCGTCGTGCCGTACGCCCGCGGCCCGGAAATTTACCGCCCGGTCGACGACGTGCTGCGCGAGGTGGAAGAGCTGGTCGGAGCCGGTTTTAAAGACATTACGCTCATAGGCCAAAACGTAAACTCGTACCGGTACGGCGACACGTCCTTCGCGGAGCTCCTCGCGACAGTCGACGCGCTGTGCGACGGCGTCTTCCTGCGCTTTACCACCAACCACCCCCGCGACGTCGACGACGAAACAGCGGCCGCGCTCGGCCGGTGCCGCAACGTCGCCCGCCATCTTCACCTGCCGCTGCAGAGCGGCTCGGACGCCGTATTGCGCGCGATGAACCGGGACTACGACATCGCCCGCTACCTCGACGTCGTCTCGAAGGTGCGGAAGGCCGTTCCGGGGATCTGCCTGACGACGGACATACTGGTCGGCTTCCCCGGCGAGACGGAGGGCGACTTCGAGGCGACGCTCGGCGTCGTCGAACGCGTACGCTACGACAGCGCGTACGTATTCATGTACTCGCCTCGAGCCGGGACCGCGGCCGCGGCGCTGGCCGACGACGTGCCCCGCCCCGAAAAAGTGCGCCGCCTCCAAACCGTCGGCGCGCGGCAACGCGCTATTGCGTTGGAAATTAACGAAGGGATGGTGGGGAGCGAAAAACTCGCCTTAGTGGAAGGCCCGAGTCGCAAGAAAGCCGACGAATACGCCGCCCGGTTGAGCGAAAATAAAATCGTCAACTTCGCGGGCCGGGCGCGCCCGGGCGAATTCGTACGCCTAAAAATTACGGGAGCCTCGTCGTGGACGCTAAGAGGCGAGCCGGCGCCGTGACCGAACCCGCGAAGCGCTCCGCCACGACGCCGGCTTTGCCGAGTCCAACTCGAGCCCCGAAAGGGGCGCTATCCCTTCCTCGCCCGCCGCGTCAGTAACGCGTGTAGGATAATCGCCGCCGAGATGGTATCCACGGCCAGGAGTTGACAGACGATGAGCAGCTCGCTCTGCGGGTGAGGTAGTGCGATTAAGTGGACCAACCGAAATATCACGAAAAGCAACGTCGCCATAGATTACCTCGCCTTGTCTTGGTTACCGTTAACTCCTCAACTGGCTTTTCTAGCCGCCGCGAAGAATATGGGTAAAAAGTAACAACGTTCTCCTCTCGATATCGCCGCCCGGCGCGCCCGCGCCACAGCCTGCAGCCGCCCGCCGTCCGCGCCGACCAACCTCTCCAAAAGTTTAACCTCTTCTTCCTCCTCCTCGGCCCAACGGGAAGCCGTCCACGCCGAGTTCAATACGCCGAAGCGGAAGACCTCGAAGCCGGCGCCGCTCAACAGAGCCGGAAGCTTCCGCCCGGCGGCCGAGTCGCCGCCGCGCCGCCGCACCGCCTCCACGACGGAGTCGCGGCTCGAGGCCGCCGGCGGATAGTCTATGGCGCCCTCGTAATCCGGCTCCGCCAACGCGACGTACAAACCCCCGCTCTTTAAAACCCTCCCTGCTTCCCGCAGAAAGGCCGCCGGTTCGGCCAGCCACGTTATCACGAACGCCCCCGCCGCCGCGTCGAAGACGCCGTCGCGGAAGGGCAGCGCCGCGGCGTCGGCGGCTACGAAGGCCGCGCCGCTCCCCCGGCCGCGCGCCGCCGTTAGCGGTTCGGGTCTCCTATCAATCCCCACCGCTATTCCGGTCGCGCGCGCCGCCAGCTCCGCGGTTACGACGCCGCTGCCGCAGCCCACCTCCAATATTCGCTCGAGCCGTCGGAAGCCGAGCTGCCGGTAGAGCTCGCGCCGGTGCGCCTCGTACCACGCCGCCTGGCGGACTTCCTCGTCGGGCGTAAGGTACGGGCCGGCGTCGTTTGCTATCGCTCATCCCCCCCGCGTCACGCCGCGTTGGACGCGGCGTCCGGGCAACAGAAAACCCTCTCGTGCTTAACCGACAGCGGGCACCCGGCGCCGCATATTTCTAAATCCGGACACTCCCGGCAGCGGGCGGGCGCGTACTCCCGGTCGCGGATTTCGCGAGCCAATTCGTGATTGAATATCGTGTCCCAATCGTCCTCGAGTATATTCCCCAAAGGCTGGTAGAACGACTGGCACGGTATGACGTCGCCGTTGGGCTCGACGCACATGTTGTACTTGGCCGCGGTGCACTGTTTGACGCCCAGGTCCATCGTCAGCGGGTTGAAGCGGCAGTACTGCGTCGGCGTATACCATAAAAAAGTCATGTCGTTGGCGGCGCAGGCCGCGGTGAAGCGGCTGAGTATGGGCCCGAGCGCGCTCTCCGGAATGCCGATGTCGACGTCGCGCGCGCCGCCGGAGTTGATGAGGCCGTTAGCCGCCACGTGCTCGACGCCCAACGTCGCCAAAAACGCCACCAGCTCCTCCACGTCGCCGACGTTTTCGGTGGTGAGCGTCGTGTTGGTCAGCAGGTATACCGGGCCGGCCACGGCGTTCTCGATGCCGGCGACGGTCTCGTTGAAAGCGCCGGCCGCGCCCACCATCTTGTCGTGGGTCTCGGGCACCGAGGAGTGTATGGTTATCTGGACGTGGTCGAGGCCCGCCGCGGCCAGCGCGTCCATGTAGTCGGCGTCCTTCAGCTTGCGGCCGTTGGTCAAAAGGCCGGTGACGACGCCCAACTCCTCGGCGTATTCCACCAACTCCACCAGGTCCGGGTGCTGCGTGGGCTCGCCGCCGGTGAAACATACGTGCGGTATGCCGAGCCCCCACACCTTGGCGATGACGCGCTTGAAGTCCTCGGTACCCAGCGCCCCGCCCGCGCGCGGCGTCTCGTTGTAGCAGTGGGCGCAGGCGTTGTCGCACCCGTACGCGAGCGCTATGTCCATCCGGTAGGGCACGTCGACGTCGATGGTGAAGGGGTCGACGCGCTCGGCGCCCAGGTACGATATGGGGCATCGCTCGTCGCCCCGCGCCATCATCTCGATCGTCTCCCGCAGGCGGCGGAGGTCTTCCGCCAGCTCCTTTTTGCCGACGCGGTAGCGCCTGGCCATCGTCTTGACGATGCGGTCGTCGGGCCACTCCTCGAGGATGTAGCGCGCCATTTCGGCGCCGGTCTGGTTGAGGTGCAGGATGCGGGCGGCGTTTATCATCAATATACCTTCGCCCCCCGGGTTCAGGCGGAGGTGAAGGCGAGCCTGGAACTCGGCGTCGTCCCGCCGGAGGTGGTATATCCCCGCCTCGAGCGGCGTTTGCTTCGCCAGGAACTTATCGTATATCTTCTTTCCGATACCCATTAATATCCCACTGTAGTACTGGAGGAGTGCCTGCCCTAGCGGCCGCCGCCGGCGCAAGCGCAGGCGCACCCGGCGCACGCGCAGGCGCAGGCGCAGCTGCTGCCGCCGCCGCTCCACCCTCCGCCCGACGACCTCACGGGCGGCGGGTTGGTGGTCGCCGTAACTTTGCCGGTGAAAGATTCCACCTTTGACACCACGCCGTTCGCGATGCCCTCCACCCGCGTTACGACCGCGTTAGCGAAACTGGCGCCGGGGAGGGTGGGCATATCGAGCGAAACGCCCTTGGCCCCGGCCGCGGGCGCCGGCGCCGCGCGCCCCCACCACACGGGGGCCAGCACGTTGTAGCCCACGAAGACGGTCCGCGCGCGCCCCTCGAAGTCGTCGTCGAGCATCGTCCACTCCAGACCGTTCGTGAATTCTTCGACCTTGACGTCGGGGGTGCCGGCCTCTTCCACCAACCGCCAGGCGGTCTTCACGATCTTGCGGTAGTACTCGACGGTCTCGCGGTGAGAGAAGCCCTTCATCTTCTTCTCCACCGCCTTAATCAGCGACACCAGCATATCCTGGAGCTTCTTCTCGCCCAGGGTACCGTCTTTCCCGACCGCGGCGACGAACTCCTTCTCGTAGGGCCTCAAGCCGTTCTCTTTAAAAGGAAGCGTCTTGAACTTCAGCGGTTCTTGAGCGACTATGGAGAGCGCGCCCTTCTTAATCAAACCGAAGAGGACCAGGGTAAGAATCGCGTTCAACGGCCGCTCCATCAGGATCGCGGCCTCGGGGGCCGTAAGGCCGCGCTTTATGCCCACCCCTTCGACCTTGGCCTTGGGCGGCAGGTACCTCATGCGCCGGCGCCTTTTGTTGATCACGCCGAATACCGCGATTAGGACGAAAATAGTAATCGGGATCAAGCAGCCGCAGAATTGCGTCCCGAGGCCGACGAGGCCGGCGAATAGGTCGCCCAGCCACTCGAAGCGGGGGGGCGACCGCACCTCGGCCACCGCGTCGCGGGGGAACGATATGCCGAAATAATACTGCTCCGACGGCGACGCTTGCTGCCAATCCCAGACGTAATGGACGCGGCCTTCCTTTACGAACAGCTGCGTCGGCTCGCCGCCCTCGTCCTCGTGCCAGCGCGTTTGCTCCCCCGTCACCCCCGGCGGGAAGACGAAGGCCATCGTGAGGTGGCTCGAGCCGGTGGTGAAATCGGAGCCGAACCAGGTGGGACTGAAGACGGCCGACGCGTACGCCTCGTCGGCCGAGTCCTCGAAGACCATATGGTAGTTGCGGCCGTGGACGTGGAGCGTCGCCGCGTCGCCGGATTCGATTTCGTACCCGGAGAGCGGTATCTCGACGCCGACGTCGACGTACTCGGAGAGCCTTATAGTATACAGCGGATGGCCGTCGATGTCGGCGATTATGGAGTCGAGGTCGTAATCGTTGGACGGGAAGCCTACGTCGACGATGTCTATGGGGTCGCCGGCGGCGGTATTGCGGAAGGTTATCTTGTAGTCGATGTCGAACGAGGAGTCCGGGTTTACGGTTACGGTTACGACCTCGCGCGGGACCTCGAAGTAGTAATCCTGCGCCGCGACGGGCGAAGGCGCTACGGCCGCGGCCCAAGACAAAGCTATTATCGCGCCGCACCCAAGGCTCACAGCTTTTAACCGCGGGCGGCGAGGGTCCGTCACCACTTCGGCTCCTCTTCGATCTCGTACGACGTCCCGCAATAAGGGCAGGTTACTACCACGGCCCCGGCCTTAACGTCGATATTATCCTTGGCGAGGGTGGCGCCGCAGGCGCGGCACTTCAGCTCCTCCAGCGACAGGTCTCCGGTTAAATCTATTTGTTGGACGATGGTCTGCGGCTTCTCGGCCTGGTACTTCTTGTAGGAACGATACATCAACACGCCGGCGCCGGCGATGAGCAACAGGCCGATGACGTTGAGGCATACGCCCCCGCCTAACCGGCTGCCGCTCCGGCCGCCGGCCTCGGGGGCGGTGGAGGACATTATCCACAGGACGCCGAAAAATATAACCACCAGCGCCAAAACCACCATCGGCACGCCGAATATGCAGCCGCTCAATTTCATCGTCAAAAGCCGCCGTATTTATGACCTGAGTTGCGTTTATTGCGTAATAATATAGTATCTAATTGTCGATTGCAAGTATAATTCGTCCCGGCGAAGTCCAAATCAAAACCCCCGCGGCTGCGGGGGTTTATCTTCGCGGTAAAACGGGGGTTTTACCTGTTCTGGTAGCGGTCGATTATCGATTTGAAGAGGTCGATCGCGGCGGCGAGCGTGATATTACGCCGCTCAATACGGACTTTATTGCCCTTGACGCCGATTCCGATAAATATTTCGGCTTCCTCTTCGACGACCGGTTCCACCGCTGCCGGAGGCCCAGGTTCGGGCGTAACTTCGGCCGCCACGCCGACCGGGACTTCCTTGGGCCGGGGCGGCATCGGCGGCGCCGCGGGCGGTATTTCGCGGAGCTCTTCCTCTATCGTCGCTTTAATCGCTTCGGCCTCTTCCTCCCTCAAAGCAGGCTCGCTCACCGCGGCCGGTTGTGCTGCGGCGACTATTTCCTCCTCGAAGGGCGGTCCCGCTATCTCCTCGAGCACCGCTTCGGCGCCGGTTTCGACCTCTATCTCGAGGCCGGGCGGGACCATCTCGAACGGGAACTCTTCTTCCACCGGCGGCGCGACAGCTTCAAAGGCGGGGACTTCGGCGGTATCCCACGGCCGGGGCGCTATTACTTCGCCCATTCCCTCCAGGTCGAGCTCCGTCAATTCCAGCCCGGCGAACGCTTTTTCGCCCGGCTCCTCGACGAGCGGCGGCTCGGCCAAGGCTTCGGCCGGAGGTCCGAACTCCGGCGGCATCTCGGGCGGCGCAATAGAAGGCGCCTCGAGCGGCTCCGTCACCGCTCTCTCGTCGTCCAAGGGAATCGCCGCAGGTTCGGGCGGCGCGGGGAAAGAGCTCAAGTCGAAGTCGCTTTCCGGGGCCTCGATAGCTTCCGGGCCGGAGGCCACCGATTCGTCGACTTCTTCGAGAGGAGTCTCGAATTTATCGAACTCCCCGCTCGCGATCCTCTCTTTAAGCCGCCGCGCGCGTTCCTCGTTCCGCCTCTTGATCGCCTCGATGGGGTCCTCTATTTCCTCGGCCATGGGCCCTGCTCCTTTCAAGCCGCCTCGTATCCATATCCCAAATCATTTTAATAACAATATGTTATCCTTGTCAAGGTTTTTTTGGTTGGTTCGCTAATCAATAACCGACGCGTACGCCCTCCCTCCCCGGACGCGAATCCGTCACAACCGACCGAAACCTCCACCGCTCCCTACCCTACGGCGGCGACGTTGTCGGCGGATACCACGCGCCTGCAGGTTACCGCGGGAACGTCAAACGCCGGGAGCCCCCCCGTACGAAGCGAACCCTTTAGCGTCCCGCGCGGCGCGGCCGCGGCCACCGAAAGTCGTCGCCACGCGCCACCCCCGGCCCCGGAAGCGAGCCGGGAAAATATATGACTACTTTACTTGACTTAACCCCCGAATTATGTTAAATATATATATAGTTAAAAAATGTCTTAAATAAACGGATATAAGAAAGGCAGCGGATGGACAGAAAAAAGTTATACCAGAGCGAGAGCGACCTCTGTAGGATATTAACTCACCCCGTACGGTTACACATCCTGGATGAGCTTAGGCGCGGCGAGAAATCGGCGGGCGAACTGTGCGAAGGTGTGGACAGCACCAAGGCCAACGTCTCCGCCCATCTCGCCATGCTGCGCAAGGCCGCGGTGGTGTCGGTGCGGCGCGACGGCCAGAAAATTTACTATTCCATCAAGTTCCCGCGGATATACGAAGCCTTCGATATCATGCGGGACGTTCTGCTGTCGGTCCTTTCGGACCAGGGAACGATGTACGAGGAATTTAAGAACTTGTACAAGGAGAGAGGAAACCGCCGCGCGAAACCTAAATAAAAAACAGCGCCGGTACCTCGAAGAGACGTTCGGCGCGCGCGTGAACTTCGACCCGACGGAGCGGAAGCTCTACGGCCACGATATCGCGGCCATGCCGAGCCTGTTCAAACCGCTCATCGGCGACACGACGCCGGCGGCGGTGGTCCAGCCGGCGGACGAGGCCGAGCTCGTCGAGCTCGTACGCTGGGCCGTTCGGGAAGGCGTGCCGCTGACGCCCCGCGGGAAAGCCACGTCGGGTTACGGCGGCGCCATCCCCGTGAAACAGGGCGTCGTGGTCGATTTCTACCGGATGCGAAACGTCGTCAACGTCGACGCCGAGGAGCAGACGGCGACGGCCGAGGCCGGCGTGACGTGGGAGAAGCTCGACCGCGAGCTCGCCAAGACCGGCCTGACCCTCCGCCTCTACCCAACCAGTTACCCGTCGTCCACCGTCGCGGGTTGGCTCGCGCAGGGGGGCGCCGGCATCGGCTCGTACGAGTACGGCTGGGTCCGGGACAACGTCGTCAGCGCGCGCGTCGTACTGCCGGACGGCGAGGTGCGCGAGTTCGCGCGCGAGGACCTGGAGCTCGTGGCCGACGCCGAGGGCATCACCGGCTTTATAACGCAGGTGACGGTCCAGGTAATGCCGCTCGAGGCCCTGGACGTCGTCGCGGTCGGCTGCCCGGACGCCCACGACCTGCAGCGGCTGTTGGCGTCGCTCGTCGCGGAGGAAATCCCCGTATGGTCGGTGATGTTCATCAACCCGGCGATGGCCGAAATGAAGAACCGCGCGCCGCTTATGGAGCACTACGGTCGCCCGCTCGAGGAGCGCGTACTGCTCCCGGCGGCCTACGTCATGACGCTGGCGTTCCGGAAGCGCGACGCCGACGACGTCCGCGCGAAGCTGGAGGAGACGATTAAGCTCTGCGAGGCGGAGGTCCTCAGCGACAAGATAGCCCGCCACGAGTGGGAACATCGCTTCAAGCTGATGGTCGTCAAACGGCTCGGGCCGTCGCTCGTACCGGCGGAGATCGTCGTCCCGCTCTCGGCCCTCGGCGACGTTATGAGCGAGGTCGAGGAAAAAGTCAACCAACCGGTGGTAAAAGAGGGCGTCGTCATCCGCGAAGGGCGCGACGGCGAGCCGGAGGTCGTCATCCTCGGCTTCATCCCCAGCGACCAGCGTAAGTTCACGTACAACTTCGTCTTCGGCCTGGTCCTCACGGTGATGAAGGTCGCCGCGCGCCACGGCGGCCGTCCCTACGGCACCGGCCTGTACTTCGCCTCCAAGGCCGACGAAATCCTCGGCGCGGGCCGCGCCTCCCGTTTAAAGAAATTCAAAAAAGAAGTGGACCCCCGGAAGCTGTTCAACCCATCCAAGGTCGTGGGGCGGGGCGCAGCGGGCACGGCGCTCGCGGCGGCGGCGATAGTCGAGCCGATGGTGAGGCCGTTCGGGAACCACGTCATAACGACGGTGGGCGAGCGGCCCGAGGGGGACGTGCGCGGCATCCCCGCGGACGTCGCGTGGTACGCGTACGGCTGTTCGCAGTGCGGCTACTGCATCGACGAGTGCGACCAGTTCTACGGCCGCGGCTGGGAGAGCCAAAGCCCGCGCGGCAAGTGGTACTGGCTGCGCGAATACATGGAGGGCCGGGAGGAGTGGAACCAGTTCATGGTGGACACCATCCTGGTGTGCACGACGTGCGAGCTGTGCAACCGCCGCTGCTCCGCGGCGCTGCCCATCGAGCCCTCCTGGATGAAGCTGCGCGGCAAGCTTATAGATGAGGATAAGCGGATGACGTTCCCGCCGTTCGAGATGATGGCCGCGGCGCTCCGCTCCCAGGGCGACATCTGGGCCGGCTACCGCAAGGACCGCGCCGCCTGGTTCCCGGACGACCTGCTCGAAAAACACGGCCCGGGCCGCGAATCCGAAAACGTCTACTTCGCCGGCTGCACCGCGAGCTACGTCGAGCACGACATCGGCCAGGCCGGCGTCCGCCTGCTCGACGAGCTGGGCGAGGATTTCACCTATCTGGCCGAGGAAGAGAGCTGCTGCGGCACGCCGATGCTCGTGGCGGGCCTGTGGGACGTCTTCGTCGAGATAATGAAAAAGAACATAGCGGCGGTCAAGGCCGCCGGCGCCGACACGGTCATAACGTCCTGCCCGGCCTGCGACATGATGTGGCGCCGCGTCTACCCGCAGTGGGCCGAGAAGCTGGGAATCGATTACGACATAACGTGCCGGCACTACAGCGAGGTGGCGGCGGAGAAGATAAAAGGCGGCTTCGCCTTCGACGACGCCGGCGCGCCGAAGGAAAAGGTTACCTGGCACGACTCCTGCCACATAGGCCGCGTCTCGGGCGTGTACGACGCGCCGCGCGATTTGATTGCCGCGATCCCGCAGGCCGACTTCGTCGAGATGCCGTACAACCGCGAAGACGCCCACTGCTGCGGCTCGGTCCTCACGCTTATAAAAGACCCGCCGATAGCCGCGGAGGTCGGCAAGACGAGGCTGGACGAGGCGCTCGAGGTCGGTGCGGAAAAGGTCCTGGCGCTGTGCCCGTGCTGCGAGTTCCAGCTGCGCGTGAGCGCCGACAAGAAGGACGTGCCGGTGGAGGTGGTGGACCTCGCGCGCTACGCCGCCTCGGC
>DATKVX010000123.1 GCA_035529855.1 bacterium | reverse complement strand
CGCGGCGGGTTCTTTTATCCGCGCGTGGGGTAAGAAGGGTAGTGGCGAGGGGGAATTCGTGGGCCTCGGAGGTATTGCCGTCGCGGAAGACGGGACGGTTTTCGTGACGGACGCGCATAACGGCCGCGTTCAATATTTCAGTCCCGAAGGCGTATTCTTAGGGGAATGGGGCAAGTACAATACCGAACGGGTACCCGGCGAATTCGCCAATCCGATTGGCATCGACATCGCGCCGGACGGGACCGTATATGTCGCCGATTTCGGGAATCACCGCGTCCAGTATTTCCGCCGAAAGGAGTAACGAACGTTACTGGTACAGCGTTATGATAAGGGGGCGAAAGTGGAGAACAACCGTCAGATCGTATACAGAGTCGAAGTGGGCGGGGCCAAGGAGTCTTCGGAGGGATTTAAGGAAACCGCCGACGAGATCGTAGGCTTACGCGACCAACTCGCCGCCCTCAAGGAGGAGCCGCTCGAGGTCGCGCCGGAGGTCAAGCCTCCCGAGGAGAAGGAAGAGAAGGAAGAGAAGAAGAAGCCCAAGTTGCCCAAGAAGGACCTCAAGGCCGAGGAGGAGGCCGCGGTCAAAAAGGTCTCGGGGATGCTCTCCTCGGGGCTGGTCCAGGGCCTCAAGTCCGGCGACGTGAAGGGCGCGCTGGAAAGTATGGGCACGCAGCTCGCGACGGACGCGGCGACGTCGGTCCTCTCCGGCGTCATGCAGTCGGCGCTGAGCTTCATCCCCGGCGTCGGGCCGCTGTTAAGTGGCCTGTTCGGCGGCCTCTTCCAGAGCGGCGGCCTCGTCAAAAGTCCCACCCTCGCGTTGGTGGGCGAGCGCGAGCCGGAGTTTATCGTAACGCAGGAACGTATGCGCGCGCTGTTGTCCGGCGGCCGGCCCGGCTACGGCTTTGGCCCGGGCGACTTCGGCGCTCCCAACGTCAGCGTCGGCTCCCCCAACGTGAACGTCGAGGTGAGCGTGGCCCCCGGCGTCGACGCCGACATCCAGACGGCCTACCGCGCGAGCGGCGTCCTGACGTTCGCCGCCGCGGACGCCGACAAGGAGGTCAAGACGACGTACCTGTATACCAACACCTCCGGCGTAAAAGTCACGATAGGGCCCGCCGACACGCCGAGCTCGTGGGCGGGGTACCTCGTCATCGAGCGGTTCCTGGAGACGAACACCTTGGGGCGGATGACGATATACGCCAAGGACATCGTGTGGACCGGCGCGCTGAAGCTGGGCGCGACGCGCGCGGGCCACGACGCCCTCACGCGCGAGTTCCGCGTTAACAACGACGCCTCCGGCGACCTCGTCATCTACTTCGACTGATGAGCGAGGAGCTGAAGGAGGAGCTGAAGCGGCTGGGCGCCGACGTAAGGCCGGGCTACGGCTTCGGCCCGGGCGACTTCGGCACGCCCAACGTGAACGTCGGCTCCCCCAACGTCAACGTCGAGGTCACGATGAACCCCGGCGTCGACGCCGACATCCAGACGGCCTACCGCGCCCGCGCCGGCGAGGCGCGATTGTCGCAACTTGAGGGGTAGATTTCCCGGATAACTTGGTACGTAGTTGAAGGTCGCCGCCAAAGTAAAAAGAGGAGCCCCTTCGGGCTCCTTCTTCGTCCCACGCCGGTACGTCGCAGCTCACGCCGCCAGCTTCCCCCGCAGCACCGTAACCGCTTTGCCGCCCAGCTTCACGCGGTCGCCGGCGAGCGTTACCTTCACGACGCCGCCTCGAGGCGAGGCCTGGAACGCTACCATCTCCTCACGCCCCAGCTTCGCGCCCCAGTACGGCCCCAGCGCGCAGTGCGCCGACCCCGTCACCGGGTCCTCGTCGATGCCCGCGCCGGGCGCGAAGAACCGCGAGACGAAGTCGTGTTCGCCGGAGGCCGCGCGCGCCGTCACCATCACGCCGCGGACGTTAAGCTCGCGCAGCCGGCCTATGTCCGGTTTGATACCCCGGATTACCTCCTCGCCGGCCGCCTCCACCAGGTAGTCGAAGCGCGTCTTGCCGACGTACCCCGCTTCCGCGACGCCCAGCGCTTCCAGTAAGCCCGGCGGCGTCTCCGCCTTCTTCGGCGCCGTGGCGGGGAAGTCGAGCTCGAGCCAATCGTTCCTCTTTTCCGCGGTTAGTAGGCCGCTCTTGGTGTGGAAGCGGGCCTCGTCGTCGCCGCGCAGATACCCCTCCGTGAACAGGACGTGGGCGCCGGCTAACGTCGCGTGGCCGCACAGCTCCACCTCCACCGCCGGCGTGAACCAGCGCAGGTTGAAGCCGTCGTCCTGGCGGTAGAGGAACGCGGTCTCGGAGAGGTTCATCTCACGGCCTACGTTCTGCATCCACGCCTCGTCGGCCGGGCCGTCGAGCAGGCACACCGCCGCCGGGTTGCCGGCGAACGGCTCCTCGGTAAAAGCATCCACCTGGTAGATGGGGACTTCCATCGTGTCTCCTTTGAAATAGTAACGGGAAAGGCGGCCCTCGCGCAACTTTGCGGCGATGCTAACACCGCCGCGAGCCGGAGTCAATCGTTTCCCTCGTCGCGTCCCGGGGCGGCGCGCGAGCCGGCTTGAACCCCTTTAGGCGCGAAAAGAGCTTTTTGAAATGTTGATTATAGGCGGGAGTCTGTTAAAAATATGCGGAGTTTTTTACAGGGGGAATAATGGGTACGATATCGTTTCCGTACAGGCCGCCGGGTTACCTCGCGCGACAGGGCTACGTCAAGCCGCTGTGGCAGGTAATGCTTCGCCGCAGCGACGTAGACCCGCGCCGTACGTACGTGCCGGACGATGAGGCTTACAACCTCCCGGCGCTCAAGGAAAAACTCGAGAGCGACAAGTACTCGGTCTCGACCATCGACCACGTGACCGTCGAGCTGACGCGCACCGACGAGCTGGTCGATTTTTTAAAGGGTCTGAAGGGCCCGAAGTTCCTTCGGGTTAAGATCTTCTCTTACCTTATCTTCCGCAAGGGCCAAAAGCAGCTCGTGTGGTTCGGCCAGCTCCAGAACCTCCCCGAGGGCGTGGACGCCTACCCTTGGGACAAGCTCAAGCTGACGTTCATGTCGCCGCCCGGCGCCTGGGAGGACGGCGACGCGGTAAAGGACCCGGCGACCAAGAGCGCATACCGTAACAAGCACGTGACGGACCTCCTGCTGCCGAAGTTCCTGGAGAAGGCCCGCTGGCAGGGGAAGGGAGGAACGCGCGAGTGGGAGCTCGAGGAGCCTAAGGTCAGGAGCAACGACTACTTCTGGGGCGGCGTCGAGGTCCCGGCAAAGAAGTTGGCGTTTAAGTCCACGTTCGACGGCGGCGGGGGTGGCGGGCCGTGCAAAGTTTCGGCCGTGTGCTGGGATTCTAAGAGGAAACTTTTGTACTTAGGCGTCCACGACGGCCCGGGCTCGAAGACGCTGCCCTGGCTCGTCTCCTATGACCCGAAGACGAGGAAATGGGCCAAGGTTACCCAATTTAAGTATACCGGCAAGCATCTTTTCTTACCGCTCGAGGATACGGGATGGGAAGTCCAACACTTGGAATATTCCGCGGCGAAAGACAAGGTCTATTTCGTTTGCCGTACCAACTATCAGGATTTATTTTTTACCATAGCCCATTATAAATGTAAGGGCGAAATACCCATGAACGCCGTTCCCAAAACCGTCGCGCTGAACGATAATAATCTATTCACCCTCCACGACAAGGGCATACCGCTAAGGAGCCGGTCTAATCTTTACCGGAATAAATGGCCTTTCAGTAAAGAACCAAAAAAATATTGGGTCGGCGGAATCGCCGAAACTATCGGTTGGGGGACGCCGCGTCACGATAAAGTATTCGCGGGCTTATTATGGGAAGCACCTCGGCACTTCAGTTACCTGAAGCGCAAATATCCGCGCGAGCCCAATGATAAAACGTTACGTGTGTGTAAAGGTTATGATATACCCGGCATAAATCAAATAGTAATGGTGCGCGATACGGCTAAAGGTTATCATCAATACGTTGGCTTCGTAGAAGCAGTTTGTGAAGGTGACGATTATTATGACGTCGGCGTGACAGAATGCGCCAGATACGAATTTGTCCCCATTCCGTTTCAATTAAACTGCGTTGTAAATTTCTATTCGCCTCATAATTCGCCCGCTCCCAACGTATTCATCGCCGAGCCGCAGGAGGTCCTGCTGGAGTATATATTCGGCGAGGGTTTTGCCGCGCCCGATTCGGTCCCCGTATGCGTTGAGGCCCGCTTAGCCGAGGTAGGGCGCGACCAATTTTTTTGGCGGGATATAATTGGCGAAATATCCGACACGAGCAAATTCAGGATAGACCGCGTCGGCTACGCGTCGTTCATATCAGTGAGAGATATAGACGACGTGGGTAAGCGTGAAAACGAATACGATTGTATGCTTTGGGCGTCGCCGGTAGCGCCGTTCAAAATTACGCTGAAAGGCTACAACCCGGCGTTTCTAATCGAGGACGGCTTTTGGGTTAAGAGCGAAGTACAAGAGGACCAAAATTCCTCGCGGCGTTGTCAGGACCGGGACCGTAAATGCAGGCTCGTCCACAACGGTGAGGATTGCGGCGTCGGCAACGACACAATAGCGACCTACGGCAAAATATTCCTGTGCAAAGACGAGTCCGGTATCTATTGCGCCTGGAACGACCACGCGCAGGACAAGAGTTGGCGGTGGTTCTCGCAATGCAAGATCGCGAAATGGCTGGACGGTGAAAGGTTCCTTTTGATATGGACGGACCGCGATACGGGAAATCGAAATTATAAACCGGAATCGTATATTACGTCCTTCGTTCGACATAAAGACAGGTTTTATATGGGGCGTAAATACTTCGAGCCGAATTGGGTAGATACTAACTTGCGGATATTTTGGGCCGGGCTCCCCCGAGAAGATTTAAAACCCGAAGATTATTCCGGCGCCCCCGTCGCGATCTGTGCCGTCAAAGGCGATAGGACCGACATATTGGAACCCGGTACCCAGATAGTAGTTCGACCGGGCCCAGGGCCGTATAAACTGGACGTAGAATGCCGCATATCGGACAAGGTCCACGCCGAGACCATTGGGGTTAACAATTTTGCGGACTATTGGAAACTGGACCACGCCGCCGAAGGCGAAAAGCCTTATGAGGGAATGGTTACCTGGTTCCCTTTACTATTGGCCCACCCGTGGGAAGTGCGCGGCACGTATATAAGCGTAATGAAGGGCCGGGACGAACGGCATCAGATAATGGAGCTCAAAGTATAGCCGCACGATGCGGATATCGTAAGGGGTATTTGACGTGGGTCAACAAACGTGGAGTATCGTGTATGCGGCGCGTCCCGCTGCCGGCGAGCCGAAGGAGGGTCGCGAGCTCGAGCACGACGCCAAAGAGTGGAAGGGCGAGGGCCAAACCATAGCTTATCAGGAGGACTACCCGCGTATGCCGCGCGTCCAGCTTAAAAACGCCAACGTCGTTCCCGGTACGATAAAGGTGACGCTAAAGGGTAGTCGCGAAACAATTAGTCTAACCGACTACACTAGCAAGGTGGAATCGGCCTGGTATCAGGATTGGGCCATCCCGCCTAAATACGATGCTTACGTCCACCGCCAGCAAGGCGACGATTTCAATACGTGCTATATATACTTCAACCCGGACCTGGAGGGCGAGGAAGTGGACGTAGTCTACCAGTACTTCTTGACCGGCGCCGAAATACGCTCGCCGATAATATTCAAGGGCGACCTCTACTTCAACGAAACCGGCGACCGACACCGCTTCGTTAAGATTTATCGCGAGGGCGGCGAAACGAAGATCAAGACCACGTACTCGCCGCGCGTGGGCGACCGGGAGCTGACGTGCATCACCGCCGGCGATGACCGCATCTGGGCCATAAGCGCGCCGTCGTACCTCTTGGTCCAGTTCGCGAAGGAGTGGTCCGGCTACGTCCAAGAGGTTAGCGGCAAAGGCAAGAAGATCTGGAATATCGTCGCCGACCTGGCCCGCGCCGGCGACCAGTACTGCTTCGACCGCCTGGGGAAGCTCTACGTCGTCAACCGCGCGACGCCGACGAAGACCGGGACCTTCCCTCACATCCTCAAGATAACCCGGAAGGACCTGCCGCCCTACGAGAAGGTAACGTTCGGATACGCCAACGGCAAGGTCCAACGCGGCACCGGCAAGCCCGAGCTGAGCCTGAGCTGCAACTACGTATACGACAAGGGCCACGCCGAGGTCTTGTGCCAAAAGGCGTACGAGTACTACACCGTCAGGCGGCGCGAATACGTCGTCGAGTGCGCCGGCATCCTCGAGCAAATCGGCCTGTGCGAAGAGAAGAAGTTCGAGTATTTGGGTAAGCCGGCCAGCGGTATTATAGTAGGCCGGCAGTTCAGCCCCAAAGGTACGACGACTTTCACGGTGGTGGAGAAAGCCGCGCAGAGCGAAGGGGCCGGCGGGGGCGGCGGCGGCAGCACGCAGGAGGCATAAATGGGTTCGTGGGACTTATACCATACGCGCGGAGAGTTGGGCCCCCGGGTGGACTGCCTGGCCCAGGACGGCGAAACCGTGGTCCTCAGCTACACCTGGACCAACGTCGCCGCCGGCTCTCTGTTCGAGCTCGACAACGTCGCGCCCGTTATGACCGAGTTCTTCGAGCTCGAGGAGAAGATACGCCTCGGCATCGACGGCCACAAGATCGTCGAGACCGGCGGCTACTACTACCGCGCCAAGCTCGAGTTCCCGCTGCTGAGCAAGGCCGTGGGGGGCGAGGTGTGCGCGGTCCTCAACCACTGCGCCCGCGGCGGCCTATTCAAAGCGAAGTTCTATCCCCATTCCGACAACGCCGATATCCACTTCATCTGCCACGTCAAGGGCAGCGTCGACGACTTCAAGGTCGACGGCCGGCCCTTCGCCGGCGGCCACGCCGCGGTCCTGGAGGTCATAGGGCTCGAGCCTTTCAAGAGCATACCCTGGCCCGTGGCGCGCGGCCTCAAGTTTATGGCTAAGGCGCAGTGGGACACCTATTCCGGCGCGGAAAAGGTCAACTGCTTCATGGGCGACGAAGGCTGGTGGGGGTCGTATTCGACTACGGAGAAGGAAAGCAAGCTGGGCTACCTGACCGACACGGAACAACTCGTCGTGATGGATTAGGTTGCTCGAAGGGGGCATTATGGCCAACAAATGGGTCACGCACGACCACTCTAACTATCCGCCCGGCGGGCCGGTCTCGGCGAGCTATCTCGCCGACGCCGGCGAGTTCAACCAGAACTACCAGGACATCTGCGACGCCGTAGGCGCGCGCTACGTCCGCGGCGTCGCTTGCGAGAACAAGAACTCTACGTCGACGACGTGCGAGATATGGCTGCAGGCCGACGGCGGCGCGCGCGACGTGTGCGACGACGGCTGGTACGCGCTCATCTACTACGGAACGTCCAACGTCTGGGAGACGACCGTATCCGTAAGCGGGTCCGACTGCTACGTAGTCTTCGGCGACGGCCAGCTCAAGAACCCGGAGGCCTCCGGCGTCTCGGACTACTCCGCCACGGCTTTCATCGACGGCCTGCACATTATCCTCTTCCCCAAGAAGATGATGCTCCCCGCGGACTGGGTGATAACCACCGAGGGCGCCGACGGCGGCCTCTCGAGCGGCGATATCTACCACGCAGACGAGCTTCTCTCCGATTTCAT
>DATKVX010000122.1 GCA_035529855.1 bacterium | reverse complement strand
GTCTTTCTTTTCGGGTTCGGCTTCCGCTTCGGGCTCCTTACCCCGAAGCTTTTTCAAGTATCGCAACCGCTCGCTCAGCAGCACTTTCTCGGGCACCTTGCCGTCGAGCCAGGCGAAGTTCATCGGATATACCGACGGGTCGAAGATGACGAAGTAGAAGTGCCACACGATGATGGCCGTCACAGCCAGGATAGCCTCGTAGAAATGTATCGCCCGCAAGACTTCGTAGAGCCAGTACGGGAAGAAATGTTGGATGTACGGCTCGAGCCACATATATAGGCCCGTCAGGGCCATCATAGCCGTGCCCCACACCAGCGCCCAGTACTCGGCCTTCTCGGCGTAATTGAACTCGCCGAACTCGGGTCGTTTTTTGACCAGGCCCAAAGCGTGCAACACCGTCAACACGCCCTGGCGCACGTCCGAGAGGCGCGGCCATACGGCCTTGAGGCGGGCGCGGCCGTTACGCGTCAGCAACATATAACCCAGATGGTACAGGGACGCCGCGATTAGGACTACGGCGAGAACCTTATGCAGCGTTACGCGTATTGAGTACGGCCCCTCGAGTTTCACGAGCCAGGAGAACAGGAATGCGGAGGGGTACTTAATAGAAAAGCCGGTGTAGGCGAGCAACGCGAAGCTCGATATCAGGACGATGTGTTGGACGCGCTCGATGCGCCTGAGCCTGACGACGACCCGGGAGCGCGCGAGCTGGGCCCGCCGGATGGCTTTTATCTTCGCGACGTAGTCGACGACGTTATGACCCAGCATACCGCCGATTATGACCGCGATCAGGACGATGTACACGAGGGCCACGTAATCGCCGGGGGACCGCCGCGGCCTATCGAGCGCACGGTGGACGTCCGTACCTACGAACCGTTCCGTCGCCCTTCGGTGGCATTGGCCGCACGTCTTCTCGAGGTTCGCCGGCGCGACGCTCGAGCGCGGGTCCGACGACGGCAAGACGTCGTGAACCCGGTGGCAACTCCCGCAATCGGCGGCGGTCTTTTTTCCACCCTTGGAGACGAGGCCGTGATAGCTTCGCTCGAACGTCTCGACGCGGTCGTTAGGAAGGTTGAATTTGGCGTTGAGGGCGAGCGAGTAGTGACAGCTCGAGCAGGTCGCGACGATACGCGTAGCTTCCTCTCCGGACCCCGACGCGGCCAACGCTACGACGCCGTGGTCGCCGTGGCAATTGGGGCACGTCGGCGCGTCGCGTACGCCGGCCGCCGCCGCCAGGCCGTGTACGCTTATGGCGTACAACCCATGCTCCCGCTCGTGACACCGGCCGCAGGTGTCGGCGACGTTCATGAAGTGGGTCGACGAGGCGTAGTGCCAGGCCGGCTGCTCGTCGTGCAGGTAGTGGCAATCGCTGCAGTTGGCGTTGTAGGAGCCGGTCTCGGCGTTAATCTCGCCGTGCACGCTTCCGAGCAAGGCCGCGCGGGGGTCGGGGATGGAAAAGGGCGAGGCGGGCGTCGCCTTCTTGCCGCGGTGGCAGCCGCCGCAAAAAACGGGCTGGTGCGCGGCCGAAAGCTGGTGGTCCGTCGCCACCGGCTCGGTGGTGTGCGCCTTGCCGTGGCAGAAGTCGCAGCTCGGCGCGTTGGCCGTACCCTCCTTCGCCGCCGCGGCGTGCGCGCTTTTCAAGTAAACTTCGGTCTCCTTGGCGTGGCACCGGGCGCAGATCCGCGGCCCGTACGTCGGCTGCAGGTGTTCCGCAGTTAGAGAAGTTACGCGGTGGCCGGCGCCGTGGCAAGTGTAACAAGTAGGGGCACCCTTGGCGCCCGTGCCGTGGGCGCCGGCGGCCAGCGCTTCCTTCGCCTCGGCGTGGCAAGCGCCGCAAGAGCGCGTCGCCGGGCCGCCCTTGTGCGGCTTAGACGCGCCGACGTGGCAGCTCAGACAACTCTGGCCGGCGTGCGCGGAAGCGTACAAACCCCCGGGCGCAACCGGCGCGGGCCCGCCGGCCTTGTGGCACATATCGCACTTGCTGAGGTCAACCGCGCCGACGCTCGAGGCCAACGACGCCGTAACCGCCGTACAAAACAGTATACCCCTCGCGGCTCGCATATCCGAAACTGTTCCCCCTCTACGCGTTGTTGCCGCCCCCAAGCGGGGATTCCGCCGCCGAGTCGTGATACGGCTACATTATATAATAACTCGGGCGGAAAAGCAGCGCCCGGAAACGCGGGCGAAGACGGCCGCGGATGCGATAAAAAATAGGACGGCCGCTACAGCCGTCCACGTCAAAGCGCTCCGATGCTTCTTAACGACGTTCCGGAAATCGCCGAGTACGCCCGCCATAAACGCCCGCCTAACGCCCTTGGGTCGCAAGCGTCCGCGCCCCGGAGACCCCCCCGGCCCGCACCTACGGCCGGCCCGTTCGAAGCCCCCGGCCCGCCGCCGCTAATCTACGCCGTGAATCCCGGCGGACCGATACTTCTCGTAGTCGAAGTCGGGCGACCAGTCCTCTGTATGGCACGCGGTGCAATCGGCCTCGCCCACCTCGGCCTTGATCGCCGCCGCGTCGCCGGTCGCGACGTGTTCGCCGCCCGGGCCGTGGCACGCCTCGCACGTCACGGCGCCGTCGACGTACGTCGAGTCCTCCAAGCCGGTCACGTGGCACGCCAGGCACTCCGGGTCGCCGTCGGAGCCGGCCGCCGCCAATACCTCGAGGCTGCCGGCGTGTGTCGTCTCGCCGAACGAGGCGGCGACGTCGTCGTGGCACCCCGCGCACGTCTCGAGCCCCACGTACTCGCCGGCGTTCTGCGAAGAGCCGACCAGAGGGATACCCAGAACCGCGACCGCGATTGCGGTCAATAAGGCGCGTCTCGCCATACTCCTCCTTCGCCGTCGCTTGCACCGCGATGATAATAAATAAAAGCGCGCCGCTCAAGCATCGAATAAACGGCGCGGCCTTCCCTATCGATTAATATTTTTTACGCGATACGGCCCTATCCCGAATAACGCCTTCTACACCGGTACCTGTGGGGACGGTTACTCCCGCCGTTCGTGGCACTTCGAGCAGAAAACGGCGCCGGCGCCGTGGCACCGGTAACATACGTAACCCCGGTCTTCGTGCCACGGCCCTTTCCCCATCCGCGTCACGGTATCCTCGCCGTGGGGGTTGATGCCGCTGCGGTGGCATCGCATGCACACCGGCTCCGCCCCCAGCGGGTCGTGGCAGGAGGCGCAGGCGTCGAGCTCGTACGCCACGACTTCGGCGTGGCCCACGGTCGTCCACCCGGGCTGGGCGTGGCTCGCGGGCCTGCCGCCGGAAGCGCCGCGACGGTCCTCGTGGCAGGCGACGCAGAAGTCCTGGTTATCGTGGCAGCTCGCGCACTCGCGGTCGTCGATAAACTTGTCCAGGTAGTGGGTGTATACGTAGTTCGTCTTGTGGTAAGCCTCTTTGGGACTGTCGGAGGCGTGGCACGCGTCGCAATACGATCGTTCGTGGCACAGGTAACAACTCTGGACGTCGGCCCGGGCGAAAGCCGCGTGTGCGGTGGTCCACGCGGCGTCGTGGGTCGCCGGCTTCGCCAGGGCGGCGGCCGGCGCGCCGTCGGCGGGCCACAGTGCGTACCCGGCCAAAAGAACCACGCCCGCCCCGGCCAAAGCCGCGGCCGCCCGCCGTAATCTCCGTCTACTCGCCGCCATACCGCTTCTCCCTTGGGCCTCTCGCCGAACTCGAGCGTTACCGCGAAACCGACGCGCTCGCCTCCACGTAGGCGCGGATTTCATATTTGCGGTCGGGGTTGGTGAGAGCTTCCGTCCCGAGCGTGGCCTCCAACGTCCGCCATATCTTCACGCGGCCGTGCACGTCCGCCAGCAGAACGTCCTCCCTGGCCGGCGCCGGCGCGTCATACCCCTTATACCGCAAATAATCCACCGCGGCCCCGGCGCTCAACCGCTCGAGGGAGGGTATAGGCTTGGGGAACTCCGCCGCGGCAAACGCGCCCACCTCGTCGCCGCCGGACAAGTCGCGGTTGCCGACGCCGTAAAGCGCGCCGTAGTGCAGGAAGACGTACTCGAAGTTCTGGTCCAACCCCACCCGGCCGAAGTGGCCCAGGTTGCCGCCCCGCGAGCTAAGCGAGTAGTCGGCGAAGGGTTGGACTATTTCGGAGAACGTGTACTTGCCGCCCACGCGCCCCCGGTGCCGGCCCTCCCGGGCGAATACGGAGAATATCGACGTGTAATCGAACCGCGGCTCTTGCCACCGGTAGTCCACGTACGTGCGTAGCGGCCTCCACGGCCTATACCGTGCCGAGTAGTATTGGTAGTCTACGCGGCGGCCTATCACGTCGTAATTAACTTCCTGGCTCGTTTTCAGGTTAGGCCGCAAGTCCTCGACCGCCTCGAGCCCCGCCGTGGTATCGCTCCGGTGACCTTCCTTCTTGGATACGGCGCCGCTCATACCCACCCAAATCGGGAAGGGCATCCCCCGCCAAAACTCTTTGACGTTCACGCCGCCGTGGGCGCCGTAGGTGTAGTAGTCGAGCCAGTAGCCGCGGTCGGCCGGGTCGTACGGTTCGCCGTCGAACGAAGGCCGCGAGAACCGGCGCAAGGGCCCGTAATCGGGAACCACCGTCGAGCCGCCGTACAGCTCGGCGCGCCACTTCTTGCCGCGTTTCATCGCGACGCGGGCGCCGTCCAGCGTGGCCGCGGTAACGCCGGCGGCGACGTATTGCCGCCCGACGCTCAGCTCGAGCCAATCCGGCGGCGGCCGCCAACGGAAGTAGCCGTAGTACACCCGGCCGTTGGTGTCGCCTTCCCCCCCCACGGGCGAATACAGACGGCTCGAGGCAACTAAGGCGACGTTGCCGCCCGCGGTATCGTGGTCGACGCGGAACCGCAGCGGAACGTACGTATCGGCGACGATTTCGGCCGGCTCGTCCACCGTGCTGTAACCGTAAACCGTCGTGCCGAGGTACCCGGCGTAGTGAAAAGCGCTGGCCGGCGTCGCCGCCCCCGCCATAACCGCCGCCCACGCCGCCAAGGCCAGCCGCTTGCCTCTCATAGCAACCTCCGCTTCGCTCTAAGCCGCGTCCCCCACGCTTAGCGGCCTCTCGCTACGCCGTAAGGCCGTTCGTCGTCGCCGCTCGGCTCGTAAAATTCGATCGAATCTTCGAGGAGCTGCCGGGCGTACTTGTAGTTGTGGACGCCGTAGCTGCCGTCGTTTTCGACGAAGTCGTAGTCGAACTTGGCGTATATATAATCCTGCGCTTGTTTATTCCGCTGCCGCTCGAGCTTGGCCTCCAGCTCCTCCAGCAACCTCTCGATGCGCCTCTGGGCGCCGCCGATGTTGAAGCTATTGGCGCCCGGGTGGCACTCCCGACACGGCTCTATTCTCGGCTTCCAGGTATGGCCTTTTATCGCGGGCTTACCTTCCTCGAACGGCTTGGCGTACATGTGGCACTTCTTGCAGCGTTCCTCCACGACGTACGTATGGTCCGAGTTCAGATACGGGCCGCCCTGCGGCCACTCGTAGCCGCCGATGCCCGCCAACATTTCGTCCTGAGTGTGGTGAGGGGCGCTGGGGGGCCGCGCGCCCTCGTCGGTGTGGCACAACGAGCAGAGCCTCTCGCCCTCTTCGCGGAGCTGGTGCTCGAAGTTGGAGCCGTGCGCGAAGTGGCACGTAGCGCACGTTATGCCGTACTGCGCCGAGGCCAAGGTTACCGTGCGGTCGTACCAGTAATCGGCGGAATGGCACTCCAGGCAATTATCCTGGGGGTGCGAGCTACTCTTCAGGCCGTTGAGCGCGTCGGCGTGTTCCGATTCCTCCCACTCGCCGTACGTCGGGTTGTGGTCGCCGGTGTGGCACGCGCCGCACACGCCGGCGTCGTAGGAGAGCGTTATCTTCGCGGCGTCGCCGCCGCCCTTGACGTGCTCCGAGCCCGGGCCGTGGCAGGCTTCGCATTGAACGCCCAAAAGGCCCTTGCGGTACTCGACCTCGTCGGCGCCGTGGTTGCCCTTGCCCGGGTCCCAACCGGTGGTGTGGCACTGCAAGCAGTATTCGGGCCGGCCGTCTGCTTTCCAGATGGAAACGAAATCGTACGGGTTCTCGGGGTCGTCGACGAAGGTGTTGAAATGGGCGGTCTTTATTGCGTCTTTATACGCCGTGGAATGGCACTGGCGACAGGCCTCTGCGCCTAAAAAATACCCGGCCGCCTCGCCGGGGCCGGTGGTAGTTTCGCCGCAGTTTAACACCAACGCGAGCACGGCGGCAAACAATAACGCGGGAAGCCAAAACTTTTTCATAACGCTACGCTCCTTCGTAATAGCGCATTCGTCGCCCGCCGCGCGTTCGGCGTATTCGCCTTATTACGTCTGTCCCCACGTTGCCTAGATACGAGCGTTACCAAATTAGTCAAGAATTCCCGGAACGAAAACTCCCCCCGGCTGCTCCCTCGTCTAACATACGCGCCGCCGTTTGTCAAGCGGGATTTACGTTTAAAGCCTTCGGCGCTTTCCCTTCGCGAACCGTCCCTTCCCGTCGCTTACACGTACGCCCTTAGCGTCCGCCCCGGTTAAAACCGATAAGCTTTTAAGTTCACACTTCCTTTTTTAACCCAACCCGGGCCCACAATATTGACAAAAACCGGACAGCGGCCGCGGCCCCCGTCGGTCGGGTTCGCCGACGGCGGCCGGCCGCCCCGGGACGACCCCGTACGCTTACCTACGCGGGACTCCGCCCCGACCCCCCGGGCCCTCGACGACGGCGTACTTCGCCAACATCAGCACCAGCGCGAGACACAAGAACGTCCCGGATAACGCGACGCCTTTGAGATGGTACGTCCAGGCGGCCACCTCCGGCCCCCACGCGTTATTCGTAATAATGCCACAAAACGCCGACAAAACTAATAGCACCATACACACCGTTTTGAAACCGCCGCGCCGCATATGCTTTACCGCGTATACCGACGTCATAAAAGGCATGACGGCAGCCACGTAATGGGCGTCCCACGCGAACGGTGATAGCATCACCGAACACATTATTATTAAAGACAGGTTCAGGTTGTCCGCCAACGAGGGCCCGGGCACGGGGCGGAATAACTTGACGGCTCGACGCCGCACGTATTGCAACAAAAAAATAATCGCGAACGCGCCGAGGGTTACGGCGTTGATAAACGGCTTTACCGCCTTGACCCCCACTTCCCGCGCCGGGTCGCACCAACCGAACGACTTACAATAGGAAAAAATAAAAGCGCCGAGGGATTGGTTCGCTTCCACGCCGTAGATGAAGTTTTCTTTTAGGGCCGGCCGAACCACCCGCTGGTACCAGGAAACCAATAACTCCGCGTTACGATGCCAACCCGTAACGACCGCGGGCACCGCGAACAACACGACCATCGTCAACGCCGCGTACGCGACGACCGAGAAGCGCTTCCGGAATATAAAATAAACGAGAAGGAGGGCGGGCGAGAATTTTATAGTGCATACGACGCCCATCAGAATCCCGGCCCGCGCCGGCCTATCCCGCGCGTCGCAATAGACCGCGAGCATGGTTAAAGCCCACAAGTAGATATTGATCTGCCCCAGTTGCAAATTGAGGGCCCAAAAGCCGGCCGTTATCGCGAAAGTCGCGACGACGACGAGGTCCCATTCCCCCGCCCTAAAAGCCCGCCACTTGCCCTTAACCCACGACCACACGCCGCCGGCGGAACCTTCGACGAGGTAACCGCACGTCGCGAACAATACTAAAAGCGAAAACAAGTTGCCCGCGTACCAAACCGCCGCCGCCCACGTACGCGGGATGGCCGATAAGGGAATCATGAAGACCGCGAAAAAAGGCGGGTACATGTAACCGTCCAAGACGTAATGGTATATGTTCTTCGCCGAGAGCACGTAATCGCCCGCGTAATAATACCAATTGAAGTCGGCGTAGCGGCTCTTGGCCACGGCGTTAATCGACCCGGCGATAAATACGGCCAGCAAAATTAAACCAGCCAGCGACGCGGCCAGCCTCTTCAACACCCGGGCTCTCCTCTTATCTTGGACTTCGTGCACCGTAGATTCCTACCCTTCGCGGCGAACGACCACCCGAAATATAATATACGCCGTCGCCTCCGTAAATAAATATATGACGGCCGGCGGCCGTCGACGACG
Source organism: bacterium (assembly GCA_035529855.1). Lineage (NCBI taxonomy): Bacteria > bacterium. The sequence goes on along the minus strand of DATKVX010000122.1, from coordinate 14,917 downwards.
CGGCGTTCGCCGCCTCGGCCGGCGACCCATTTTGCTTCAAATTTCGGTAACGGGTTAAAGGGGAGGTGAAGCGCGTTGACTTCCGCTTCGCGGCGCCGGGTACACACTAAAATAGAAACCCGGGGCCGCTGGTTTAACCGTGGGGCGGGCGCCGTCGCCGGCTAGAAGTCGAACATGTACGAGACCTTAAGGAAGAGCACTTGCTCGGCGAGTAGGAAGTGGCCCGTGGCGTCGCGGCGCTGCTCGTACGCGAGGTAGGCCGTGCTGCCGGGTCGGAAGGTCCAACCCCACAACGCGCTCGCCAGGCCGGCGCGGGCCGCGGAGTCGGCCCGGACCAGCAGCCGGGCGTAGAGGTTTTCCGAGAAGATGTACGTCGCGTTGACGTTGCCGGCAACGGAGCGGTCGCCGCCGCGCGGCGCCGCCACCTCGACGTCGCCCCGCAGGACCAGCGGCGGCGTCGGGATGAGCGTCACCTCACCGCTGTAGTCGTGGTAGTATTCGCCGTAATAATCCCCCTGCCAATAACTGACGGTGGCGCTCCCCCACGACGTAGCCCCGTGGCTCAGCGTGACGCCCGCCGTCCGTACCCGGAACGCCGAGTACCCCAGGCGTACGAAGCGGAGGTCGCGGCCGCCGTACGAGGATACGCTGAGCGATAACTTATTGGTGCCGACCAGGCGAACCTCCGGCACGACTAAATTCCGCACCGTCTCCCCCGCGAGGTTCCAGTCGTGCTCGTAGCGCCCCGCGGTTACGAACGCCCTCAAGCCGCCGCGGTTTATTTGGAATTCCTTCTGGCCGTTGACGCCGGCCTCCCTGGTTCCCAGCGTCTCCGGCTGCACGAACCCGACGTCGTCGCGGAATTCGTCGTCGAACTCGCGCCACCACGTGTAGAAATATTGCGTGGAACCCGGGTGTGTCACGTACGCGCCGTATACGTAGCCGTCGCCGCCTTCGCCCGCGGTTCGCGACTTGGCGACGTCGGCTTGGACGTTGAAGCCGGCCGGCAGCGCGAGGCGGCCGTCCACCGCGGCGACGTTGTTGTAGCGCGCGAGGTCGCCGCCGACGTACGGCCCCTCGCCCGCCACGTCGCCCAGCTCGCGCCGGCCTACGCCCATCACGCCGACGTTGGAACCGCCCGCTACGTCGGCCCGGGCGCGGACGGCGTAGAAGTTGTCGCGCGGGTACCGGGGGTCGTCGTTCTTGAGCGCCGCGTCCAACGCGCCGTAGCTGAAACGCCCCGCGCGGCCGACCACCTTGGCCCCGCCCGCGATCTCCGTCAAACGACGCGTATATAACATATGGAACCCGGTGGCGAAGAGCTCCGTATTCTCGGCGAAGAAGGGGCGCTTCTCCGTAAGCCAAACCTCGGTAGGCTCGAGGTTGATCTGCGCCGGGTCGGCCTCGACGTACGCGTAGTCGGGTAAAACGGTAACGAGGGCCGAGGCCGCGGAGCCGGCCCGGTACTGGAAGTCGAAGCCCGCCCGCGGCGTGAACTCCCAGCCGTCGGTGGCCTCGAGGGCAAGGCCCGGCGTGTCGTTACGTTCCTCGGCGCGGGCGGTGGCGTAGGGCGTGAACTTGAAGGCCCGCGGCCGCGGCAAGTCCTCGAAACCCTCCACGCGGCCGAAAGCCGATACCCGGCTTACGTGGTTGTCGTCCCCCGACCAGAAGGTGTTCTCGTAGTTGTGGATGCGGTAGCGCGTGAACTGAACGCCGAACGACGGGGCGTTGCGGTCGTAGCGGATGGACGACCACGGTATCGCCATCTCGGCGTACCAGGCGTCCTCGCCCACCGACGTCCGCGCTTCCCAATAACCGTCCCAACTGGAGCTCCAATCCGTGCCGTCGTAGAAACCCGTGCCCTCGTATTTAACGCCGCGGTAGTTGACCATGAAGTCGTAACACGTATCGCAGTCGTTGTTGGTATCGATCATGAGGTCGACGCAGTCGTCGTAGTTGAGGAACATGTCGTGCACGCCGGCGGCGGCGACGAGGTGCTGTACGTCCGGCTCGCGGCAGATCCAACCAACGTAGAGGGCATAATCGTCGTAGAGGATATAAACCTCGGCGTCGGCGTCGGCGGCCTCGCCGAAGTCGGGCCGGAACTGGCGGAAGCCGGCGGCCGGCGTGCCCTGGTACCAGACGTCTTCCCATACGCCGTCTACGACGGGGGGCGTCTCGACGCGGGCCGCCCGCACCACCCACTCTTCCGCGAAAACGTTCGCCGGAACGAATAACATTAACGATATAAAAAAGCGTCGCATCGTACGCACCGTGCGAACCCGCGAAACGGCCTGAGCCGTTCCCACATTATTATATACGGTGGATAAGGCGCCGGAGTTACGTCGGATTACGTCTAAGCCGAAGCCGCCCCGGGGGCGGCTTGGCTACGGAGACACATATTACTAATATCTCCCCTGAAGCACAACTATTTCTTTGCCTCGCCGGCCGTCCGCGTCGGTCGCGGAGCCGCGATGTCCCCTACCCTGCGGGCAACTCCGACGTACAATAAGCGCACTTCGTGGCCTTGACCGGGACCTTCGACAGGCAGTACGAGCATTCTTTCGTATCCGGTTCCGCCGCGGGGGTTTCCTCTTTCCGCTTGAGCCTGTTAATCCCCCGGATAAGGAGGAATACCGCGAAGGCGATAATAACAAAATTTATGATGGCCGTAATAAATAGGCCGTAGTTCAGCGAGACCGCGCCCGCCGCCCTGGCCTGGGCCAACGAAGCATACGGCCCGGCCGGCGTACCCCCTTTCAAGACGAAGAAGAAGTCCGCGAAATCCACGTTGCCGAGTAATAACCCGATGGGCGGCATGACGACGTCGGCCACCAGCGACTGAACGATGGCGCCGAAGGCCGCGCCGATAATTATACCCACGGCCATATCTACGACGTTGCCGCGCATCGCGAATTCTTTGAACTCTTTCAACATAGCGATCTCCCCTTTCCGGTAAAAGCGGAGCCGTCGGCGCAAACGACGGCCGCCCGCGTATTATTCCCCCGCCGACGAGACGAAAGGGCGAATCCTTTTACCCCCCTTTTCCCGCCGGGGGCCAACCCGCCCCAACGCGTAAGCCGATGGGGCCCTTTCTCGCGTAGCCTACCGGCCGCGTAATAATCCGGGATTTCCGCGCTTTTGTCAATAGCGGAATCTATTCCGCGTCCCGCTACGGGTAAAACCGCCGCCCGGATGATTACCCCGCCGGAAGCACGCCGGCGCAACGCGGATAAAAAAACCGCCCGGAAAACCGGGCGCCTCAATTCCGCGAAATTTTTCGGGAATACGGCCTTCGAAAGACGGCTTTAGCCGCGCCACCGTTCTTTCAGCGGAAGTAGTTTTTTCTTCAAATTGCGTTTCGCCCGGAAGAGTAGCGACTCGAGCGACGACGTCGACGTCCGCATTATCTCGGCGATCTCCCGGTACGACCGCCCCTCGAACTTGGAAAGTATCAACGCCATACGCTGCCGGGGCGGCAGCTCGTCGACCGCGGCCCGTACCGCCGCGGCCCTTCTCGCTTCGTCCAACCGCTCGTCCAAACCCGGGCCGTCGGCGGCGATGGCCTCGTCCAGCGGCACGTTCTTCGCCCGGGCGCGCTTCCGGCGGAAGTTCAGGCACTGGTTCACGACGACGCGGTAGAGCCAGGTGGAAAACGACGACCGCCCCTTGAACGACTTGGCGCGGCGCCATACCTTCAGGAACGCCTCCTGGGCGACATCCTCGGCCGCGGCGCGGTCGCCGACGTACCGGTAGATCGTGCTCAAAACCGGCCGCTCGTACTTCCGGACGAGTTGCTCGAAGGCATCCGCGTCGCCCGCGGCGGTCGCGGCCGCCAATTCCCCGTCGGGGTCGAAACCGGCTTTAGCTCGAGTCGCCAAGTTATCACCTAAACGCGTCTATATTATAACAGCATTCGGGTCGGATTTACGCAGAGGGGCAACTCCCGCAGGAGTCGCCCCCTTAACCGCCGGCGTCGCGGCCTTTACTCGAAGGGCCCGCCGCCGGGGCCGGGGCCGCGTCCGCCGCCGGCGCCCATATGCCCCATCATCATATGCTTCTGGTCAAACATTTCTTTCTGCTCGTCGGTCAGCTGCGCGCGGATCTCGAGCTGCATCGCCATCCGCTTCTTCATCATCTCGGTGCGCAGCGCGCCGATCTCGTCGAGCTTGGCGAATATCGCGTCTTTGTCGGCGTCCGCCCCGACCAGTTCCTGCAGCTCGAGGTTCCTGGTCTCCATCTCGGCACGCAGCGGGATCATCTCTTTCCGGTGTTTGAGGGTTATCTCGCGGATGGCGGTCCGCTGCTCGTCGCTCAGGTCCTGTATAAACGCGCCCTTGGGACCCGGAGCGCCTTCCGGGCCGAAACCCGCGTGCCGTGCGCCCGCCGCGGCCGCCAAGACTACCATCAGGCCGACTACGACGGGTAACCTGTTTTTCGTCATCGTCCTTCACCGCTCCTTTCTCGCATCATCCTGGGTTCGAACTTGTGGCCGCCGGGACCGTGAGCCGGCCCCCGCTTGAAGTGTTCGTGTTGGTGCTGGAAGCGTTCTTCGACGTGGGCGATGAAGCGCTCCTGCTGCTCGGGGCGGAGCATGCTCTTCGTCTCGCACATATTCTCGAAGGTCAAAAGCTCCATCCTCATCTGTAGGTCCGCGATCTCGGCGAAGAGCTGGTCACGCCGCGCGACGTCGACCTCCGGCTTTTTCAGCAGCGCCAACACTTCGCCTCTCTTACGGTCCATCTCTCGCCGGAGCGGTTCCATCTCCCGACATGACTTCTCGCGTTGCTCGCGCATCATCTCCCGTTGTTCGTCGGTCAAACCCAGCTCCTGGGCCAGCCGGCCCGGCGGTTCGGGCGGCTTCGGCGTCGTAGCGCACCGGTACGCGAACGTCACCAGCGCGCCGACGTTCAGGGCGACGGATACGACGAGCGCGATTATCAGGATTTTCTGTCTCATCCGTTGTCTCCTTCCACCAAAACCTCTCCCCACGCCTCGCCCAACGAGCCGTCGGGGAAATCCTCCACCGGCGCGACGCCGAGGTACTCGACGAGCTCGCCGTTGGCCGCCAACGAGGCGCCGTTCGGCTCCGCGTACAACGCCCTCCCCAGAAAGCCGCCCAGGACCAGCGATAACGCGGCCGCGGCGGCCGCCGCCGCGGGCACGAGTACCCGCCTCGCCCAACCCCTACCTCGCTCGGCCACGGCGAGCCGCTTGAGGCGGGGCGCGAAGTACGGGTCCGGCTCCGCGCCTTCCAGTAACTCGAGGGCTTCCGACACGAACTCGAGACGGGACAGCTCTTCCCGGCAGGCCGCGCAGCGCGTAAGGTGTTCCTCAAGCGCCGCGCTATCCTCGGGCGGCAGTTCGCCGTCCAGGTAGGCCGAGAGCTTTTTTTCTTCTATGCAGGTCATTTCGTTCCCCTTCGACTATTTAGACGCCGGCACGGCAAAAAACTTGCGCGGCGCCTCGGCCGCCGGTAACGTGCCCTACTCGTACCTTATCGCCTCGATGGGGTTGAGGCGGGAGGCTTTCCGGGCGGGGTATATGCCGAACAGGATCCCCACCGTCGCCGAGAACCCGAAGCCCAACGCGATGGTCCACCAGACGACCGCGGCGTCCAGCGACGATAAGGCCGTGACCAGGCCCGCGACGCCGAGGCCCAGGACGATTCCGATGACGCCGCCGAAAGCGGATAGCGTGATCGACTCGAGCAGGAACTGGATTAGTACGTCGCGGTCGCGGGCGCCCACCGCTTTGCGGATGCCTATTTCCCGGGTCCGCTCGGCCACGGATACCAGCATGATGTTCATAATGCCGATGCCGCCGACGACGAGCGATATCGACGCCACCCCCACCATCACCATCCACAATATCGACGTGATGGTGTTCAACGACGAGAGCATGGATTCCTGGGTATTGAGGCCGAAGTCGTTGTCTTCATAATAACGGAGGCCGCGCCGGAGGCGGAGCACCTCTTCGACGTCCTCGAGGGCGGTTTCGACCGGGACGCCCTCGTTCGGCAAGACCTCGATCTCCAACCCGTGGAATATGGCCCTGCGCCCCTCCGGGATGGGATAGTACTTGAGCGAAGTGGATATCGGGATAAAGACCTTGTTGTCCTGGGGCCTCCCGAACGAGGCGCCTTTCTCTTCCAATACGCCGACGACGCGGTAACGGTGGCCGTCCACGTCGAGGGTTTGACCCACCGGTTTCTCACCGTCCCCGAATAAATTTTCGGCGACGTACGAGCCGATAACGCATACCATATTCCGGCGTTGGCGGTCGTCCGGCGTTATGAAACGCCCGTCCAACACCACCCAATTTCCGGTGAGGTCGCCGCCCTCGGCGATGCCGACGAGGCCGCAATCGTCGGCCTCGTACGTCCCGCGCGTGAGCGTCCCCACGTCGTTTTCAATGGTCGGCACCGCGGCCCGGACCGTGGGGAGCCGGCCGATAGCTTCGGCGTCCTCCATCGTGAGCTCGGCCCTTTTAGCTATCTCTTCGAAATCCCGGGGGCGCCCCGAGCCGATATTGAACTCCATTTTCTGAACGTAGATCGTGTTCGTTCCCAACGCGGAGAACTCCTGGTCGATGGTCCGGTTGAGTCCCTCCAGCAACGAGAGGATCGCGATAACGGTGGTCACGCCGATAATTATCCCCAGCGCCGTAAGGACCGAGCGCGACTTGTGGTGGCGCAGGGAATTCACGGAGAGCCGCAGCAACGAGAAGAAGTTCATACCACCCTCCCGTCTCGCAACGTAACTACCCGCTTCGCGTGACGGGCGACGCTGTCCTCGTGAGTCACAACGATAAGGGTCCTGCCCGCGTCGTTGAGGTCGTCCAACAGCGCCATTAACTCGTCCTCGCTCTTGGAATCGAGGTTGCCGCTCGGCTCGTCCGCGAGGATCATGGCGGGGTCGTTGGCCAGCGCCCGGGCGACCGCCACCCGCTGGACCTCGCCGCCGGAGAGCTCGTTGGGTCTGTGTTGCCCCCGGTCCGTCAAACCCACTTTGGCCAGCATGTCGGCCACGATTTCTTCGCGCCGGTCCCCCGGGACCTTGCCGTACAAGAGGGGCAGCTCCACGTTCTGGGCCGCGGTGAGCCGGGGGAGGAGGTTGAATCGCTGGAAGACGAAGCCGACGTCGCGACTGCGCACGCGGGCCAGTTGGTTATTGTCGAACCCGGAGACCTCGCGACCTTTGAGGAAGTAGGAACCCGCCGTCGGCGCATCGAGGCACCCGAGGATGTGCATAAGCGTGGACTTGCCCGAGCCGGAAGGGCCCATGATGGCCACGTAATCCCCTTCCGAGATCTCGAGGTCAATTTCCGCGAGCGCCTGAACGGCTATCGGCCCGGCGTCGTAAACCTTGGAGACGCCCACGGTTCTAATTACCTGCGGTGCGGTATCGCGTGCATCAGTCCCCGCGCCGAAATTCCGGGGCCTTCCGCCGTCTCGTCCGACCATTCTTTATCTCCTTCAATAACGACCGATTCCACGATGTCGCCGTCGCGCAGCTTGCGGAGTTCTTTGTAGGGACCCGTAATGACTACCTGGCCGTATTCCAGCCCTTCGGTGATCTCCGTATTCGTCCCGTCGGAAATGCCTATTTTTACCGGCGTCAACTTGACCCGGCCGCCGTCCAGGACGAAAACCGTATCCCGCATCTTCCCGTCGACGTCGTTTTTTCCCAGGGCCTGCAAGGGGGAAGTGACGACGTTCTCCCGGACGGCCGTGGTTATCTCGGCCGACGCCGTCATCCCCGGCCGCAGACGCGCATCGGCATCGCCCAAGTCCAGTACGACTTCGAACTCGGTAACTTCACTCGAGACGGCGTCGGTGGCGGTGGCGGGCATATAACCGATGGCACTAACCACCGCTTCGAATTCGACGTCCGGCATGGCGTCGAGGGTCACCACGGCCGGCTGGCCTATCGCGACGTTCGCGACGTCGGTCTCGTCCACGTATATCTCGGCCTGCATCGCGGAGAGGTCGCCCACCGTAAACATAACCGTTCCGGCGTTGTTCATCGTCCCCATAACGACGGTCTCGCCCTCCTCCACCTCCACCCGGACGACGCGCCCGGAGATGGGAGTGTAGATGCGGGTCTTGGCCAAGTCGTCCTCGCTCTGCTCGAGCCGGGCCTGGGCGACTTCGTACGTCGTGCGCCGCCCCTCGAAATCGGCCTCGGATATGAGGCTCTCCTCGAAAAGCGCTTTTCCGCGTTCGTAGTCGGCTTTCGCCTGCTCGAGCTGGGAGCGGTAGAGGTCCCGTTGCGAACGGTACGCGTCGGCGTCGAGCACGCACAGGAGTTGCCCCTTCTCGACCTCGTCGCCCTCTTCCACGTACACCTTCTCGACTTTCGCCACGACCTCGGCCGAAATGTCGACCTGGTCGAGCGCCCGCAGCTCCCCGTCCGCGGACACGGTGGACACGATATTGCCCGGACGGAGTTCCCTCGCCTCGATATCGGGCGGCGCCGGCGGCCGGCACGCAATTTTCAAAATCACGACCAGGGCCACTACCAGGACGACCGCGATGATGAGGTTTCTTATTATTTTATTGCGTCGCCTCTTGTCCATTATTCCTCCACCGACGTTCCCAGAAGGTAATTTAACTCGGCGCGGCTTGACCAGTAGCCGGCCGTGGCTTCGATCAGCGCCCGCTCGGCCTGGCCCAGCTCCGCCTCCACTTGCAAGAGGTCGTCGAAAGAGACGGCGCCCAACTCGTAGCTCCGGACGTTAAGGCGGTAGACCTCTTTCGAAAGCTCCACCGTCTTGGAGGCGGACTCCCATTCCTTGTGGGACAACTCCTGCGTGGCCAATAAGCTCGCCAGCCGCTCGCGGGAATCGAGCCGGGCCTGGGCCAACTCGAGGCGGGATTGCTTCCGGTCCAGCCGGGCGCCGGTGACGCCGAGCACGCGGTCCGCGACGTCGACGAGGGGAAGACTCACGACCACGCCGTAGCGCGTGTCGGCGCCCTCCTCGCCGGGGAATATGGACCCCCCGAAGGTCGAACCCCGACTATAAGAGAACGACAGCGCCGGGAGCAGGTCTCCCCACGCGCTCCAATACGCCACGTCCGACGCCTTCACCTGCATCCTGAGCACCGCGAGGTCGGGGTTTTTTTCGAGGACGGCGGCGGAGATAACCGTAGTGGGAAGCTCGTACGGCTCCTCGGGGAGCGGCAACTCCTCCGCCGCGATAGCCTCCCAGCGGTCGAGGCCGATGAGGTCGGAAAACGACCGCTGGTTCTCCTCCACGCCGTTGCGCGCGGAAAGCAGCTCCGTCTCCTTGGTGAGAAGGTCCGCCTCGGCCCGCAACTTATCGGCCAGGTTGGCCTCTCCCAACTCGTAGCGCCTCGCCACGATCTTCAGGTTCCCGGCGGCGCGCCGGTGCTGCCCCTCGGCGCTCGCAGCCAACGCCTGGCCTTGCGCCAAATTATAGTAACCGCTCTGGACGGCCAGGATCAGCTCGCCGACGGTCCGCGCCGACGTCGCCCGGTAGTAGTCGTTCTCCCGGAAGCCGCGCATCACTTCGAAGACGACGGTGGCGTCGACGACCGGCTGCGTCAGCGAGAAGCCGAAGCGCCACGTATCTCCCACCTCGGCGACGGAGGTCCCGCTCGTCGAATACGACGCGCTCAAATCGGGGAACGCCGACATCACGCCCTCGGCCAGCGCCTGCTTGCCCTGCGACCGCTCGACGCCGGCCAGCTCCACTTTCAAACTATGTTGCAGCGCCGTCGCGAGCGCTTCCTCAAGCGAAAGCGTGGACGCCGCGGCGCAGGCCGGAACAAGGCCGGCAACGAATATCGTCAGGATTTTTATATCGGTTCTCCTTTAGCGTATAGTTAATACTACCCTTTTAGACCGCGGCGCGTATAAAAACTTGCGGCCTATTTCGAAGGCCGCGGCCTGCGCCGGCGCCCGGGCCGCAACGATTACCGCTAACCTTATGATAACCTTTCTTCCTTTGTGCGGATATCCTCTGTACCTTTTTAGGCAACCGCAAACGTAAAAACCCACGCCCGGGCGGGAAAACCGCGAAAAACGCTCCCGTTAGCGTAGTCATAAAATAAGGCGCCCAAGAATCGGGCGCCGTACTTACTACATCTCACGCGCGAAATAATTACTCCCCCACCTCCACCACCGCCGAGGCCGTGCTCGAGCCGATGTCGGGCGAATACATGCCGTACACCCGCGCCGGCAGCGCGGTGTACGTTCCGGGCACCTCGGCGCGGAGGCGGTACCGCATCACCGTCTCGCCCCGCGGCAACCGTTCGAACAGGGCGCCGCGTTGCCTGTTCCACAGCTCGACGTACGCCCCGGCGGTCCAATTGTAACCGGACTTATCCTCCAGGTAGATGAACCCGGCCGGCTTCGGGTCTTCCAACACGACGTAGTCGAAGTCGTACGGCGAGTTGATCTCGAGTACGACTTCTATATCCTCGCCGAGCTTCACCGGCCCGTCGAGCGGCCTTTTCTTCTCTTTCACTTTACCCTTTTTAAACTCGCGCTCGATGGCGTAGTACTCACGCTCGAGCGTGACGGAGCCCTCGACGGCGGGGATGGCGTCGGCCTCGACGTAGTACTCGAGCGCGGCCGTATAGAACGCCGGCCCCTCGCCGGACGTACGCGTAATTGCGAGGTCGTTGTCGCCGACGGCGACGTCCTCCCACGCGAACGTCACGGCCTCCGCCGGAGCTTCGTACGCCGCAGGCTCGAGCTCGACGCCGCCCTCACGTGTCCCGAACTTGTACGACGCGACGATCGGCGCGGCCAGTTCCGGGTTGGCCTTGATATACTTCATCAGCGCCAGCGCCGCCGCCGCGGAATCCTTGGTGGACTTCCAGGCCGCGCCGCGCCGCCGGTCGACGAGCCAATCCACCATCCTGGGGATGTTCGGGTCGTCCGGTTGATACGCCAGCTTTACCTCCAGCACTTTGGCCGTCGTCTCGACGGCGTCGTCCCACCAGCGCCACGTCTCCGCGGGAGCTTTGCCCCAAAATACCGTATCGTCCGGGCCGACCAGGGCGCCGTTGTCCAGGTTGCGCATCACGACCGCCAGCCGTTCGTCGTCGCCCATCTGGTGGAGCACCGAGGCCAGCAGCGCCAGCGCCATAGGCTCCTGCGCGGGCCGCGCCTCGAAGTAGTAATCCGCGACCTTGCGGACCGTGAAGTCGTCCGGCGGGACGGCGCCCGTCCGCAACGCGACGTCGGCGATGTACAGCGAAACGGCCTCCGGTTGGAACGACGGGTCGACACGCCAATCTTTAAAATACTGCTCGACGTATTCCCGGGAATTGTAATATAAGCGCTCGAGGTCGTCGGCCGTCGCCGCCGGGACGAACGGGTTTTCCCGAAGGCTGTGCAATCCATCCAAAATGTACGCGGTCACGTACGGCGACTCCGGCCCACCCGCCGACCACGGCCACCCGCCACCGTACCTTTTATCCGACCTTTCCTCCCCGGAATAAAGGCGGCTGCTCGACGTTTGCGTCTCGCGGAGCTTGCGAACGCCGCCGGCCACAGCGTCCGACAACCCCTCCGTTAAGGTCGTTTCCTCCAAACCGAGGTCGGCCGCGGCCGCGGCGAGCTCGGCGTTCACGCGGAATCGATTCAACGTCTGCTCAACGCAATCGTACGGGTAATCGCGGTAGAAACCCAGGCCGTGGCTCAGCGTTGCCGCCAGCGACGGCGCCAGGATAAGCTCCCCCGCGAACGAGGACGGCACGGCGCCCTCGGCCACCGTCATCGTGTGCGCCACGTCGTCGCCGAGGCGACCGGCGTACGCCTGCCGGACCTTACTGCCGCGAGGGTATATGGGGAACTTGTATTCGGCGGCGTCACTCCCGGCCTCGCAAAACGCGGACGTCACCACCCGGGCCTCGCTTACGGGCGAAGCCTCCACCCAATGGTACATCGCCTCCCTGCCGCCGGTTTCCACGGTCCGCGTCGCCGTCGCTTCCCCGCCGACGTGCGTCAAGCCCTCCTCCTCCAAGGCCAACGTCAGCTCCTGCGGCTCCGCGAGATAATTGTGCCCTATCGCCGTGAGCCGCGCCACGTCGCCGGCCACGAAATACCGCGGCGCCTTCAGGCGCGCGATGACGTCTTTTTTAACTTCGAACGTATCCGACGCCCAACCGAAACGCCGGCCCCTGTCCATCGCGAGCGCCATCACCCGCCACGTCGTAACGTTATCGGGGAGGGTGAACGATACGGAAGCGTCACCGTCTCCGCTCGTTTTTACGTTAGGCGCCCAGAACGCCGTATCGGCGAAGTCCCGCCGGACCTCCATAGAGCCGCCCCCTCCGCCCCCGCCGCCGCCTATGCCCGACTCCACCAAATCGTACGGTTCGCCGCCCAGGTCGGCCACGCCCGGCTCGGGATGACGGGGGCCGTAACCGGCGTACGGCAAAACGAAGTTCCGCCCCTGGAGGCGTTCGGGTAATTCGGGACGGCCGCCGACCTTAACAAGCCCCTCGCCGTAACCCTCCTCGCCCGCGGCTTCGGCCTGCATCCCCAAGTCCAAGTATAATTCGACAGAAGGACTGTACATTTCTTTTAGGAAAACCCTTTCTATCAAACGGGCGGACGGGCCCCACCGCTCGACGTCAATGGGCAAGAAGTCGCTACCGGTGGCGCCGTAAGGCCACTCGTAATATGGGAAAGAAAACACGACCTTGGCAAGCTCTCCCCGATTTCCGAAAGAATCGTTAATCCTACACTTCGCCGGCCGCGATAGCTTTTGCCGAAATTCCGCCGGGACGTCCTTCGTTTGGTCCGCGGCCAACGCCAACAGCGCCTCGTCCACGGCGGCCACCGATATGTCCGCCGGCGCGGGCGAGCCGTCCACGGCGCGGCAGCTAAGCCGCAAGTTGACTTCTTCCCCCGGGCGGTACGACGTTCCATCAACGGCCACGTCGACCGTAATCGTAGCCGAAGGGTTTTCGACCTCTACCGTATCGCCACACCAATTTTCGTAACACGACTTCCCGCCGGCGGCGACGACGACGTGTACCGTAACGCGGGGTTCGTAATCGGGTACGATTTTTAACGCGAACGAACCGGTATATCCCTCCTCGCCCGGCACCAAAGGGACGCGGCGTACAGACAGGGAACCCTCGTCGGCGTAAACGGCTGCGAGGCAGGAAGAAGCTTCCACGAGAGATTTAATTTTAATTTCCACGTCGTCGCCTACTGCCGCGCGCTCGGCGCCGGCCTCAACCGTAACGTCCCGCCTCTCGTAGGACCTTTTGCGCTCGTCGACGAAACCGAAACGGATATCTTGCTCGTGTTCGCCGCCATTCGTACCGATGGTTCGGCCTATGACGACGACTTCGTTAGGCGGGTCGTCCAGCTCGAGCTCGTAACGCAACTCTTCACCCGCCGGTACGTGCACTACGGCCTCGGCCAGCAGCTCGCCCCGTCTCGGGTCTCCGGCGAAAGGACGGATCTCCTCGTACGCCTCGAGCTTCACTTCGCCGCCGACGGATTCGCCGTCGAGGTCCTGAACGTCGATGAGGAGTACCGCCCTTTCGCCGCGTAAGCACTCGTAACCCTCCCCGGAAATTCGGACGCGGCGGTCGCCGGCGTACGTCGATACGCCGACCGAACCTTCAACGAGATGGGCCGTCTCGTCCCCCGCCTTAACTTTAATTTCGAGGGAATTGTCGCGTTCGGCCGCGCCCGGCGTTTTAAAGGAGATTATGCCGCGGCCGTCTTCGTCTAACCGCGCTTTGCCCCCCTCCACCAACATGACCTCCTCTTCGGTGCGCGCGTCGCGGAAGGTAGAGCATTTAACGTCGTACGTCACGACGCCGCCGGCCATAGGCTCGCCGAAATAGTACGCAGCCCCCACCTCTATCTCCACCGTCTCGCCCGAAAGGTAATCATCCCTAAGCGGCTTTAACTTTAATTCATATTCCGGCTTCTCGAACTCGGATAAGTAAAACCAGCCCGAAGCGTAATAATCGTTACCCTCTACCGTCACCTTGGCCTGCAGCGTCGGGTTGCCGAGCTTCGTGCCGGCGGGGAGCTCGAGTTCCCCGGCAAACGTCCCGTACTCGTCGGTAACGCCCGTTGTCGACCATAAGGGCTCGCCGGTCCCCCAATATTCCGGATACAGAGCCAGCTCGAATTCCAATCCCGGAACGGCGGCCATGGTTTTATTCCCGAAGTCGACCTCGCGAAAAATAACTTTATACCGCACCGTATCGCCGGGCTTATAAAGCGGTCGGTCGGTGATAATTTCGCCCGTTATTTGGCGAGGCAGACACCTACCGGTGCGCGTGCCGCAGGCGTAGACCGAGAGCCCCAGCGAAGTGTGCACGACAAGGTATACGGAGCTACTATAAGGCAGCGGCGAGAGGTCGACGAACAGGCCGTCAGCTCCGGACTTGGCGGCGAGGCGGACCGGCTCGAGGGACGCTATTTTGCGGAACCGCTCGTCGGCGTAACGGACCAACCAAGCGTCGACGCCGTCGATGGGGACCGGTTCCCCGGTCTCGGCGTCCACGGCGCCGAGGTAAAGTTGAGAGCCGTCGCTCGCCGAAATGACGGCGGCGCCGTTAAGGAGAAAAACGGCGCGGGAACGCTCGCCGCCGCCCCGGCCTTCGACCAGGTAAAGGCCCGCGGGGAGCTCGTCCCAATCGGCGGTCACTTCGTCGACGCGGTAAAGACTTCCCGGCGGCGAACCCGGCACCGTGCGGGTCTCGACTTCGCGCTTTACGCCCGGCAAGGCACCGGCGTCGAGCTCGGCGTTGGCGAACTCGTCATAGAAAGCGGGGTAACGGGCCGGGTCTATTTCGTACAGCGATACCTCCAACTCCGGAATACCGCGGCACCCCACCGTAACGGCGACGGCCGGCGTGCCGGCGGCGTCGGCCTTTACGTCGGTTATCGCGAGCGCCGGCGCA
>DATKVX010000121.1 GCA_035529855.1 bacterium | reverse complement strand
ATGTACTCGTGGGGGTGCGGCCTCCGGTCGAGGGCGCGCACGTCGTGTTCCATCTTGGTCTCGATATAAGTCCCTATTATGTCCTCGGTGAAGACGCCCCCGGCGAGGAGGTAGTCGTGGTCGCGGCGCAGGTCGTCGAGGGCCGCCACCAGCGACTTGGGCAGCGAGCGGATGCGTCTCTGCCGGGCCTTCGGCATTTTGGCCAGGTCTTCCTCGAGCGGCTCGCCCGGGTCGGCCTCGTTCAGGACGCCGTCGAGGCCCGCCATGAGCAACGCCGAGAAGGCGAGGTAGGGGTTGCAGGCGGCGTCCGGGGGCCGGTATTCGAAGCGGGCCTCCTCGGCGCGGGCCGCGTACTTCGGAATTCGTATCGTGCCGGAGCGGTTGCCGATGGAGTAGAAGAGGCGCACCGGCGCCTCGAACCCGGGCACGAGGCGTTTGTAGGAGTTGGTGGCGGCGTTGGTGAAGGCCGCCAGCGACCGGCCGTGCTTCAGGATGCCGCCCATGAAGTGGCGCGCCAGGTCGCCCAGGCCGCCGTAGCCGTCGGCGTCGTAGAAGGCCGAGCGCCCCTCCGAGCCCAGGAACTGGTGGACGTGCATGCCGTTGCCGGCCTCGCCGAATATCGGCTTGGGCATGAAGGTCGCGTACAGGTCCCACTCCCGGGCGAGGTTGCGTATCAGGTACTTGACCCAGAGGTTCATGTCCGCGGCCCGCACCAGCGGGAGGAAGCCGACCTCTATCTCGCACTGGCCGGTGGCGCCTACCTCGTGGTGGTGGTAGCGGACCGGCAAGCCCGAGGCCTCTATGGCCGCGGCCATCTCGGCCCGTAGGTCGTAAAATTCGTCCAGCGGCGGGAGGGAGTGGTAACCGCCTTCGCGGGGGACGTTGTAGCCCGGGGTCGCGATGGCGGCGGAGATGTGGGAACCCTCTTCCTCCTCCGGCGCGTTAGCGAAATACAGGCAGCGCCCCGGCTCGGAGGCGTAGTACACGTTGCGCAGGAGGTGGAACTCGTACTCCGGCGATACCCAGTAGGCGTCGGCGACGTTCAGGCCGGCGAGGTAGGCCGCGGCGCGCTCGGCCAGCGCGCGCGGGTCGCGGGCGTAGCGCTCGAGCGTGTCGGCCTCGTGGATGTCGCAGATGAGTGATATCGTCGGCTGCTCCCAGAACCGGTCCATCATCGCCGTCGTCGGGTCCGGCTTGAGCGCCAGGTCGCCCGCCTCGACCGTTTTATACCCCGGGCTCTGCGAGCCGTCGAAGCCGACGCCATACTCGAAGAGCTCGTCGGAGAGTCGCGCCGCCGGGACGGTGACGTGGTGCCACCGGCCCGGGAGGTCGACGAATTTCAAGTCCAGATTGACGACGCCGTTATCGCGCGCGTACGCCGCGAGCGACGCGGCGTCGGTTATACCTTCTATCTTCAAGGCGCAGCCTCCTGCAGCTAAAGAACCGCGAATGAACTTTTCGAAAAAATATAACACCCGCCCGAAGGGAAGGCAAGCGGTTTTCAAAAACTCTTGAATAAAAAAACCCCGCCGGAGCGGGGTTAGTAGGGACGTTTCGGGTACGAGGCGTGATCGGTGGGTTTAATAAGTTGGGGTTTTTATTCGGCCGCTAACCTTTTTAAATCTATGGGGCTTGCGATGCCGAAGGCGGCAAAGCCGTAGCGGTCATCGCCCGTGAAATTTACGCCGCCTACTCCTTGGAAAAACAACGGTAAGTTATCGACCGGCTTATAAGCCAATACGCCGCCGACCGTGCCGACGCCGGTAGTGGCCGGGGCTTTGGCGCCCTCGGCTAATATTTGCGTTTTAGAATACGAGAAGTTTAATCCGAAACCCAGGTTGGAGAGTTTCTGGTGGTCGGTATGTTTATAGAAGAAGAGGTAAGAAACCCCAGCGCCGGGCGCGAAGCTCGTCGTCTTTTCTCCTTCAGCGTTCTTCTTCTTTCCAATTTCGACGATGAATAGCGGCGTAGGGTTCAAGCTGTCCGGTGTCACAAGGTTCAAGCCTTGTCTTACTATTTTAACTTCGCACTTGCCGCGGTATTCTGGGTCTCCGGCCTTGACTTTTTCAAAGAAAAGAAAGCGGATCGATTCTCCCTTTTTGCCGAAGCCCAGCGTTTTGCCGGTTCCCGGACATATTATCTCCTCGACCGGTTGAACGACGTATTTAGCAGCCTTTAATTTTCTTACCTCGGGATATTTTCGATTAACCGCTTCCTTCAAATCCTCGACGGATACCATGAATTGCGAACTGTATTCGCCCGGGAATTTACCGCTAGTCGACGGTGTCCACGCCTCCGACGGCGGTAAGGGCCCTTCCGGCGCCACGGCCGCCAGCTTCGCCGCCTCCCGTTCCGGCTCGGCGCGGCGCGCAGTAGCAGTTGGCGCCTCGGCCGCGGGTTTTTCTTTTTCGGGTAACACGCCGTACCGCCGCTGGTAGCCGCTAGGCCCTATTACTTGAAATATTACAAACGACCCGTCGGGAATTAGGAAGGCTAATTCCCTTTTTAATTCAACCCAATCCCCGCTTATTATTTTTCGTTCTTTTTGTTCTTCGCGTTGTTTATGTATTTCGAATATGAATACGTCGCCGAATGCCGCCGCGGCGAAGCAAAAAACCAACGTCTGCGCGATTATCATCGAACTTTTCATTACGGCCTCCCGGGTAGCAAGTTAACGTTTAATCGCTTAGTTTAATTAAAAGCCGGGTGGACCCGTGGTCCAACCCGGCGGTTTATTCCTTCGTAAACGCCAGCGCCGCTACTCGTTTTCCTACTCCCGCGTACGCCATTCGTCCTCCGTTAGCCCCCTCAAAACGCCCCTAGCCTTATTAACCGTAAAATTTACTAACACAAGCCGCCCCTCTTGTCAAGAAAATTCCAACATTTTAAACGCGGCCTAGGTCGTCTGTATTCCCGGTTCCTTTAACCTTCCTCCTCTCCGCCTCCGCCGGCCGCCCGGAACGTACGCACGTAGAACTTTTTCCCGCCGAATTCGACTTCGGCCAGCGTTCCGTCGGCCACGAGTTTTCCTACGACCGCGGGCGAAGCGCCCGCCTTGGCCAAAAGCTCCGCCACCGCCTCCTCCCTCATCGGGTGGACCGCGGTTATGCTCAACAGGTCGTCCTCGACGTTGCCGGTGAAGGCGAAGGCGTCGCCGGGATAACCGATGAGCAGTTCCGTCGGCAGGCCCCGGGACACGAAGGCGTCGTACGCCCGGGCGACGGCCTCCTCGTCGGGAGGCCGGACCGTCCCCTCCGCCGGCGGCCGCGTCGGGACCGATAGGTACGCGACGGCCGGCCCGAGCCCCGCCACGAAGCCGGCTACTTCCCGCATTTGCTCCGCGCCGTCGTTCACGTCCCGCACCAACATCGTCTCGGTGACGAGCGTGCCCGCGAACGTTTTCGCGAACGCGGATATGCCGTCCAGTACCGCGCCGAGCCGGAGGCCGCCGTGCGGCCGGTTGACGCGCCGCCACGCCTCTTCGTCGACGGCGTCCACCTTGACCGACACCCAGTCCGCCCGGGCGAGGTCCGCCCGCACGTCCTCGCGTCCCAGCAGCGAGGAATTCGTTATCACGGCTACGTTGACGCCCAGCGGCCGGAGGAGCTCGAGCTCGCGGGCCAGGTTGACGTCGAGCGTCGGCTCGCCGTCGGGCACGAACGTGAGGTAGTCGACGCCTTCGCCGTGCCGCCGCGCCGCCTCGACCTTGGCCTTGACCGCTTCGAAGACGTCCTCCGGCGCGAAGAACGCGCGGCGCTCGAGCGCCATCGCCGTCGTCCGCCCCACCTGGCAGTAAACGCACGAGTAGGTGCACGTTTTGGGTGGTATGTTGTTTATGCCCAGGCTGCGGCCCAGGCGCCGCGACGGGATGGGCCCGAAAGCTATCTTATTCACAAGCCCCCCTCATTTGCCGGGCCAGGTGGTCGAGGCCGGCCGGCTTTTCGGGATGGTATACACCTCGACCGTGCGCCCCATCGGGTCCTTGACGGTGAGGCCCCAGTAGCTGTCGACGCACCACGTCGGGTTTTGGGAGAAGCACTCTACGCCCGCCGCCCGAAGCCGTTCGACGGCGTCCGCGAACTTTCCCTCCGGGACTTCGACCGACCACGACGTAACGTACGACGTTCCGCCCTCGTAGCCGGGTTGGTCCGCCCACTCCTCGAGCACCTCGACCTCCGCGCCGGGCCGGAAGAACATAAGTCGGAAGCCCTCGCTCTGGTAGCAGAGGTAGCGTTGTTCCTCGCTGTAGCCGGCCTCGTCAAGGCCGAGCAACTCGGTATAAAAGCGGCGCATCGCGCCGAGGTCGTTACAGAAATCGTATACGAAGCGGACATTGATTTCGGGCGTAGCTTTTTCGCTCACGGTACTGCCTCCTTCTCCGGCAAACGCGGCGGCGCAGGCCGCGGCCGCGGATAACGCAACCGCGCAAAGGTTCCGCCCAACGTTCATAATACCTCTTTTCTCCTATCACCCGAAGGACACCAGCGCCGCGCCCGCGAAGCCCAGGACGATGCCGAGCGTCCGCCGGCGCGTGATCGGCTCGCGCAAAAGCAGCGCGGCGAAGACGAAGATGAAGACGTTGGCCGTCTGGTTCAGCGCGGCGGCGACGGACGCCTGGGCGTACTTCATCCCGGCCAGCCACAGCGCCATCGAGAGGTACGCCCCCATAAACGAGCCGCCCACCATATAGCGCCAACGCCGCGTCGAGATCACCGACGACACGATGGCGCGCCGCCGCCGGTGGAAGAGAAGTATTATCGCCAGCGCCGCGACGCCGCCGGCGACCCGGACCTCCGTCGCCCACAGCAGCGGCGAGCGCTCGAGCAGCGGCTTAATCATCACGATGCCCACCGCCATAGAGGCGAGGCCCAGGACGCCGTAGGTAATTCCCCACGCCAGGTCGCGCCGGCTTAGCAATCCTTTTCCCCACTGGAGCGAGGCCGCCAGGACCGCGGCCACGACCAGCGCCGCGCCGATGCCCTGCAATACGCTCAGCCTCTCCGCCAGGAAGAGGAGCGAAAGGCCGATGATGAAGGGGCTGTAGAGGCAGTCCACGATGGCCGTGAGGCCCGCGCCCAATAGGTTCAAGCTCTTGAAGAAGAAGGTGTCCCCCAGGCCGATGCCCAGCGCGCCGCTGGCCAGCAGCAGCGCGTACTCCCACGCCGGCGCGTCCCGCCACAGCGTCTCGCCGAAGAGCCACATCGTGGGGAGGAACAGGACGAGCGCGAACAGGTCCTTGAAGAGGTTGAGGCCGATGGGGTGTACCGACTCGCCGCTCTTCTTGAATAATATGACGGCGAAAGCCCACACCACCGCCGTCAGCAGCGCGAAGGTTTCGCCGATATAGGGGGTCGTTCCGTCCAGGGGCGCTACTCCTCGTCGGCCTCCAGTTTACGCTTCATGAATACGGCGACCTCTCCCGCCAGCTTGTCGACGTTGGAGTAGTACGACAGGTCGACGCCCTCGAGGCCGAAGCCGACGGCGCGGTAGAAGTCTATGGCCGGAACGTTGGTGTTCTGCGTCTCGCATACCATAACGCGCAACTTCGCCGCGTCGAAGCGCTCCGACTTCGTAATCTCCGGTTGTGCCGTGATACACGCCGCCGTACGCAACGAACGTCCGCGTACCGCTTGTTAGTCCTCAATTATAAGTTAAAGGGCTTTATTTACCAGAATTTATTCTTCGTTTGTGATAGAATTTTAAATTGCGGCGGCTAACGCCGCCGCGGCGAAAAAGATTCGGCCCGGCGGCGCGTCGGCGATTAGTCAAACGGTAGGGTGCGGCTTCGGGCCGGATTAAGAGTATCCGGCTTCACGCTTACACGACGACGGGAACGGAAGCGAGACGGAAGGGGTAGCCAGCGTGAGGAAAGCCTACGTACTGATTCTCCTAATAGTTTTAAGCCAGGCCGCGGCCGCGTCCGACGACGAGAAGCCCTTTCGGGGCGGCGCGACGCTATCGTACCACGGGACCGGCGGGAATACCAGTACCCACGGCCTTGCGACCGGCGGAGATTCGGAGTACGCGTACGGGAAGTTCATGTTCGACGGCGGCGGCGACTACTCTTTTAACGCGTCGGGCGGTGAGAAGAAAGCCGAAAGGGCCAAACTTTTCGCCGGCGCCAAGTTTTTCTTTACCGGCGGCGACAGGCTCTACGCGCGATACAAAGCGCGATGGTTACGGAACACGTTCTCGGGCTTCGAATATCGGCTGTCAAATTTCGCCGGTTTGGGGGTATACCTGTTTCGAGAAAAATCGCGGCAATTCGCCGCGGGAGCTTTATTGGGT
Source organism: bacterium (assembly GCA_035529855.1). NCBI lineage: Bacteria > bacterium. Next base: position 15,611 of record DATKVX010000121.1, on the reverse strand, counting down.
TATATTCGAGAACGTTACACCCCGGACGTCGCCGAACCTCCCGCGGGCTTCCCGGCGGTGTGCGTGGGTTGCGACTGTAAGATGCCCTTCGGCGACGTTTACGAGTTCGACGCCTCGGTCACGTGGGACGTAAGCCTGGAAGACGCCGCCGATCGAGTGTTGACGGCCGACTTGCGTTTCGGCGTGGTCGCCAAGGATTGGTTGGTTTTCACCGTAGCGGAGCAAGTGGAATGGGATAGCGTAACGCCCGAGGGCTACGCCCAGCAAGACCTGGTTACGACCGTGGGTTTTGCGATCCGCACTCCTTGACGGAGATATCTTCCGTGCGCCCCTCGGCGTCGACCGGCTCCCAAGTCCGGACGTACGGCCGCTCGAGCTCGACGACGATGCGGTCGCGCGTCTCGGCCTTCCCGACCGGGTACTTTTCCCGGGAGGCGTAACCCGGGCCCACGGGCCGGAGCTCCGCGGCGTCGAAGCGCTCCAACTTCCTAATATCGAGTTGTGCCGTAAAACACCCCGCCTTACGCATCGAACATCTACGCACCGCGTATTAATCCTCGATTATACGTAAAAGGGCCTTATTTACCGGAATTTGTTCGGCGTTTGTGGTAGAATCCCGCGGCGGGGCGGTTAAACCCGCGGTAAAAATTTAAAGGCCGCGCGTACGCCGTCCACTAAACGGGAGGACGCGATGTTCGGTGATTTGCCCGTACTTATAATCAAAACCTTCTTCGGCTTCTTCGCCATAATGAACCCGTTTGCGAACACGCCCATATACGTGGGCCTGGTCGAGAGCTTCCCCGAACCGCAGAAGAGAACCGTCGCGCGAAGGTCCGTCTTGACGGCCTTCGTCGTCGTCGCCGTTTTTTGCGTGGCGGGCAAGTTCATCTTCGAACTCTTCGGCCTAACGCTGCCGGCCTTCCGCATAGCCGGCGGAATCCTCATCTTCTGGGTCGGCTTCGAGCTGCTTCAAGGCCGGTTCTCCAAGATGCAAACGCCGTCGGCGGAAGGCCGGAAATCCTCGCGCGACTCCGCGGTACGCGTCGCGCTAACGCCGTTGGCGATACCCGTCCTGGCGGGGCCCGGCACCATCGCCACCGCCATGAACTTCGCCGCCGGCGGCTCTTTATTGCCGGTCGCGACGACGGTAGCCACCTTCGGCGTTATGTGCCTGGTGACGTATTTATTCTTCGTCTACGGCCGGGAGTTCATCGAGTTCCTGGGCGCGGGCGTGGTGAAAATTATCAGCCGACTGATGGGGCTCATCCTGGCGGTGATAGGGACCGAGATGGTTATTCTGGGCGTGCAGGGCGCGTTCGAAATAGTGAAATGAAATTCGCGGGGCGGGGATTTTCGGAAATCGAGGCGCGAGGGTGGCGCCTCGCGAACCATAGGGGGCGCGCGGCGAAAGGGGAAACGGCGTGTACAAGTCTTTCGTAACGTTGCTTATAACTTGCGCCGGCCTGGCCGCGGCGGCGGCGTGCGCGGCGCGCGCCGGCGAGAAGGCGCTCGAGGCCCGGGCGACGCTCTCGTACCACGGGACCGGCGGGAATACCAAGAACCACGGGGCGACCGCCGACGGCGAAGCGGAGTACGCTCGCGGCCGGTGGTTAATCGACGGCGGCGGCAGCTACGCGGTGTCGGCGTCCGGCGGTAAAAAGAGCGGCGAAAGCGCGAGGCTCACCGCCGGGGCGAAATACTTCCTGACGGCCGCCGAAAGGCTCTACGGCCGGTACAAGGCCGAATGGCGACGGAACGTCTTCTCCGGCTTCGAGCACCGCCTGTACAACTTCGCCGGCCCGGGCGTATACCTGATAAAAACCGACCCGCAGGAGTTGAGCGTCGAGGGCGGCCCGAGCTATATCAACGAGCGTTATCGCGACGACAGCGAAAAAACGGCGGCGTCTTTCGCCGCGGCGCACGTGGGCGTCGATTACCAGGTATTCCTCAACGGCACGACCGAGATAGACGCGGCGGTCGTTTGGGACATGAACTTGAAGGACACGTCCGACCAGCTGCTGACGGGCAGCGCGGCCTTGCGGGTGGCGCTCGCGAGCTGGCTGGCCCTGGCGGCGACCGAATATATCGACTGGGACAACGTCCCGCCGGAGGGCTACGGCCAGCTCGACGTAACGACGACCCTCGGCTTCAGCGTCCGCAACTAATGACTCTACCGCTTGCCGGGCGAGATTCGGCGGCTCCGCGCGTTAAACCTTCCCGCGCCGTCGCCGTCAAAATGGGCGAAGACGAAGCCGAATTCATTTGACGGAGGTAATCGTGAAAAAATCAGTCTTAATCCCCGCGTTGTGCATTTACGTGCTGCTGGCCGCTTCCGCGGCCGCGGAGACGTTCACCTTCACCATACCCGACGTCTACCTTAAAGGCGGCGACGCGGCGAAGGAGCCCGTGCTGTTGGAAGTTACGGGCACCGGCCGCGTCAAGGCGGTCCCGGACCAGGTGGTAATATCCGCTCGCATCTACACCGAGGCCAAGAAGGCCGGCGAGGCCTTCGACGAGAACCAGTTCCGGATGGGGTTCCTGATGGATTTGTTGATCGCCCAGGGCGTACCGCGCGAGAAGATCGCCACCGAGTCGCTGTACATCAATCCCGTGTATAAAAAGGATTCGTCGAAGGTGGACCACTACGTCGTCGACCGCCGCATTAAGATCTTCCAGGACGATATGGACCGGATAAGCGCGGTCCTCGACGCGTTGGTCGACTCGCAGGTGGACGAAATAGGCAGCATCCAGTTCGTCGTGAAAGACCTCGAGCAAAAGTACGAGGAGGCGCTGGAGGAGGCGGCGGCGGACGCCCGGCGAACCGCCAAGATGTTGACCGCGGGGCTGGGGGCCAAGGTCGTGGGCCTCAAGGCCATGAGCTACGACTACGGCGGCGGCCCTATTAGCGAGCTGTCGCGGACGTCGTCGTTCGACATGGGCGGCGGTATGGACGGATACAACCAGATGATCGTCCCGCGCGAGGTAACGACGACGGTGAACGTCCGCGCGACGTACGAGATATTGTACCTGGGCGAAGCCGGCTAGCGCCGGCTCCCGCGTCAACAAAATAAAGCGCCCCGTAAGGGGCGCTTGTTTTTTACGCGCGGAACAATTTTCGGCTGAATATCAAGTACGCCAGCGCGCCCGCCGCGGCCAGCGCCGCCGCCACCACCAGCGCCGTGGTATAGCCGCCGGTGACGTCGAACAGGCGGCCGCCGAACGTCGGCCCCAGCGTCCCGGATATCCCGTACGAGAGGAAGACCAGCGGGTAGCTCCGACCCACCTCGCCCGGGCCGAAGACGTGCGCCACCGCCGCGGCGTAGAGGACGAAGCACGCGCCGAAGCCGAAGCCCACCGCGAACGCCGTCGCGACGAAGGGCCAGCCGAAGCGCGAGAGCGGGACCAGCGCCGCGACCGCGAGCGTCAGGAAGCCGAGCGAGAGCGGGATGGCCCGGCCCTGAATCTTGTCCGAGATGACGCCCCACAGGATGCGGCCGCAGGCGTTGCCGAGCGCGAGCGAGCTTATCGCCGTCGTCGCCAGGCCGGCGGCCACGCCGCCCGCTAGGCCGATGGGCTTGAGGTTGCCGATGGTCAACAGGCCGGCGAAGGTCCCGGCGAACATCCCGCCGAACAGCAGCCAGAAGCGGCCGTCGCGGAAGAGCGCCCCGGCCGGGATGCCGGCCGCCTTTTGGGCCTCTTCCCGAACCTGCGCCGGAACGAAGAGCAAGAGGGCGGCCAGGATGATGGCCGCGCCGTACGCCAGGCCGACGTACCGGAATATCTCGAGGACGTCGAAGCCCCGGGCGAAGAGGGCCGAAGCGAGCGAGGACAACAGCACCGCGCCGCCGCCGAAGCCCGCGACCGCGAGCCCCGTTACGAACCCTTTTTGCTTCGGGAACCACTTGATGCACGTCGCGATGGGGCACACGTAGCCGAAGCCGATGCCGGCGCCCGCTACGATGCCCACACCCAGGATTAACAAAAACAGGTTGCCGCGGGAAGCGGCGGCAATTACGTAACCCGCGGCGAACAGCACGCCGCCGAGGGCCGCGACCAGCCGGGGGCCGCGCCGCTCCTGCCAGCGCCCGGCGAAGATCATCGCGAGCGTGAACGAGGCGATGCAGATGCCGAAGATGAGTTGCGTCGCGCCCATCGAAAGGCCGTAGTCGCCGTGCAGCGCCGGCGCGAACACGCTCCACGCGTAGATGCCGCCCAGGCAGGTTTGAATCAAAATCGACCCCAGCAAGACTAAGTATTTTCTCATGGACCCTTTCCTTCGCCCGGTTCTTTGGGGGGTTTTGAAAAAAAGCCCCGGGGCCGGCCGGGGCTTTATCCCATCCTCCTCAGGCAGGACTCGAACCTGCAACCCTCCGGTTAACAGCCGGATGCTCTGCCAATTGAGCTACTGAGGAATCGCGCCGTTATATATCATAAACGGCGGCCGTTGTCAAGCGGCCGAAGCCGTATCTACCAGTAATAGTAGTTCAGGCCGAAGTCCAGCTTGACGTACTGCGTGTCGCGGTCCGAGGTCCGGGCGTTGTCGAAGGTCCGGTTATAACCCAGCATGCCGAAGGCCGAGAAGCGCTCCGTGAAGTAGTACTCCAGGCCCGGGCCGACGTAGAAGCCGTGGGACGCGACGTCCTCCCACCCCTTCTCGCGCTTTATGCGCTCGTCGAAGACGGCGTAGCCGCCGGCTACGAACGGCATGAACACGCCCATATGGACCTTGTAGATGAGGCCGACTTTGTACGACGTCATATGGGTTTCGCCGACGCCGTCGTCCCTCTCGGCGTCGAACGGGAGGTACAGGTCGGCGCCTCCCTCGAGCGTGAGCCAGTGGAAGAGGTTGCCGTAGAGCCGCACGCTGCCCCCGGGCGCGGCCTTGGCGTCGTGGTCGAAGGCGCCGGCCGGAAACGCGAACCCGGCCGAAGCCCCCGCGCCCAGCCGGACGAGCGCGCCCGCGGCCGCGGCGGCGACCAAAATCGCAACCGCGGCGGCGAGGGTTAACCTAAACGCGGATTTAATAGTCATATTCTTCGGGTGGAACCGTTCGGCGTGTCGGTTTATGATAGTTTTAGATATTATAAGTTAACCGAAGGCCGAAGTCAAAAAAAACCCGGCCCGCGGGCCGGGTCTGAAACTACGGCGTTCGTCCTACATGAAGTAGTAATTCGCGCCGATGAGGACGTCGACGTACGTGTCTTTGTAATCTTTATCTATGCCCATGGCTTGTATCCAGGATTTATTGCCGCTCGGGACCCATCCCCACGCCTCCATGTCGAAGCGGCCGTCGTTGAAGATGACGTTGTACCGGGGGCTGACGTCGAGCGCGAATCGGCCGAACGCGTACGTTACGCCGCCGCCGACGTAGAGGCCCGGGCCGTTGAGGGAAACGTCGGTCGTAAAGTATTCCGGCTCGCGTAAGGCGGTGTTCCACCATACGCCGCCCTTGAGCTTCTCGAAATAGTAACCGCCGCCGGCGCCGGCGTACAGGCCTAACTTGCCGAAGTTAAAGCGGTAGTTCGCGCCCACCGTCACGGGGATTAACGTACTCTTCGGCTCCTCCAGGAAATCGTTTTCTTCCCAGTCTTTAACGCCGTGGCCGAGGTGGTACGCGACCGCGGCCTCGGCCTCCAACCCGCGCCAAAAGCCGATAATCGCCTTTGCGCCGAACTTCGGACTTAAGGCCATGTCGCTGCCCGTGAACGGCGAGTAACCCGGCTGCCGGGCCGGCACGTCCGGTACCTCCCACGTCCCCATCTTGCCGGTGGGCATCGCGACGCCGCCGAAGGCGCCGACGCCCACGCCGACCGCGAAACAGGCGGACGCCCAAAGTAACATCCCTGCCGCGATTCCTCTCAGCATAGTTATTTCCTCCTTTGTCCCTTTTTCCGGCCTTTGGAAACCATACCATCCCTTTCGCACGTCGCCGCGCGTATTTTAGACCCGAGAGTCCCCACGGAGGTTTAACTTTTTATTGTAAGTTGCTTGTCGAGGAATGTGGCGGCTGTTTTCTCGTCGTCGTCGCCCGTCGTACCGGCGCGGGCCCGTAAAAAACCCCGGCTTGCGGCCGGGGCTGAAACGATGAAGCCGGGGAATTGTCGTTACATGAAGAAGTAGTCCACGCCGAAGAGGACGTCGACGTACATGTCTTTGTAATCTTTTTCCCACGGGACCGTACCCGTATAGGTCTTGCCCTCGTACGTTACCTCGACATCCAAGTCGTAGTCGCCGCTGTTCATGACGTAGTTGAAGCGGGGGTTTACGTCCAACGCGAGTTTGCCGAACGAATACAGGAAGCCGCCGCCGACGTAGATACCCGGTTTGTTCATTTTCTCTTCCGCGCTAAAGGTAACGATTTTGTCGTTAACTTTGAACTTCCCGGTGACGTCCGTTGTCATCATGTAGAAGCCGCCGCCACCGCCGGCGTAGACGCCCATGTTGCCGAACATGACCTTGTAGTTGGCGCCGAAGGTTATGGGAATAATAACCGTCTTCGGTTCGTCGATCCCGGGGGTCTCTTCCCAGTCTTTAAACTTGTGGTTCAGGTGGTAGGCGAACGCGACCTCTACGTCAAGCGCCGGTATGACGCCTATTAACGCCTTGCCGCCGAACTTCGGGCTCATACCCAGATCGCTGCCATCCTCGGAAGCCATATCGCCCATCGGCAGCGCGATCCCGCCGAAGCCGCCCGCGCCCATGCCGATGCCATAGGCCGAAGCGGCCGCCAGCCCGAGCACAGCTAATACCGTCAATTTACGCATTCCTCAAATCCTCCTTGGGTATAGGAACGTTATTAATGCCTACGCGCGTAAGCCTCCGCCGCTTTTCGGCGGTGGCTTAAACTTGTGTAAATATTTAACACAATGAGAGGCCGTTGTCAAGGCTAATCTTTTCGTTTGCTAAATATTCCGCCGTCCGCGTTATAACGGTTTCGCCCTAAAGCCGGAAGCCTAAACCCCCCTTACGCGCGCCGCGTTTGGCCCTTGTCGTCGTCGGCCCGTTGTGTTAACGTTACGCTACTAAGGGCGACCCGTCAACCGGTATTGGAGGCGCATGTCGGCCAGCGCCGCCGGGAAGTTGCGGAACCACGTCGCGAGCGGGACCAGCGGCGGCGTTTTCCGGCCGCCGGGCACCGCTTTCCGGAGCGATTCTAAAAAAGAGGCGGGCCCGTCGAAATCGGCCATCATTACGAAGCCGCGGCCTATCTCGCCGCGCAGGTGCGCGTCGGAGCCGGCGCTTCGGCCGAGGTTGTAGCGCCGGGCGAAGTCGAGCGCCAGCTTATCGTCGTCGGCGTAGATGTTGCGGGCGTTGTATACCTCGACGACGTCGACGTCGCCCGCGTAACGCTCCATGAAATCGAGGCGGGGCCGCCGGTGCGCGATGCGCGCGAACGGGTGCGGTACGTTGACTAAGCCGCCCTGCTCGTGTATCTCGGCGATGGTCTCGGCCAGCGGAAGGCCGCGGGTCAGCGGCCGCGATATGAACATCCCCATCGCTTCGCCGTCCAGGGTGTTGATCTCTTGCGCCACGACCGCCTTGGGGCGCGGCCGGCCCGGGTAATGGAGCTCCATGAAGTCGGCGAACTCGTCGGAGGCGACCAGCTCCGCCGCGGCCAGCGAGCCGTCGAGGGCGTTATGGTCGGCGACGGCGAAGGCGCCCAGGCCCCGTCGCAGGCAGGTGGCCACGATAGCCCACGGTTCCGAGCGGGAATCGTAGGAGGCCGAGGAATGGATATGAAGGTCGGCTTTTACCAACATGGCTCGAGCTCGTACCGTCCACGCCGCGTCCGGCGCTATCGCTGCGTTCCGTTCATAGCGGCGGTCGCGTTGTGCGTTTTTGCCGCAGCGTGCGGCGACCGGGGCGACGGCTACTTCAAGGAGGCGCGTCGTCGCGAGGCCGACTACGAGTTCGAAAAGGCCGCGCGGCGCTACGAGCTGGTTGCGGTAGGCTTCAAGCGGTCGCCCCTCCGCGACGAGGCCGCCGCGGGGCTCGCGCGCTGCCGCGCCGAAATGCACTTCAACCGCGCCGAAGAGCTGATGTACGCCGGCGCGGCGTACACCGCCGTCGCCGAGGCCGAGGCCGGCCGACGCCTCGACCCCGAAAACCCGAGGGGTCTATACCTCGTCGGCCTCGTTCACCGCTTTATCGGGCCCCGCGAGTTGGCCCTCGAGGAGTTCAACGATTGCATTAAAAAATATCCGGCGAGCCCGTACGGCTATTTAGGTCGGGCCGAATACTTCCGGTTCCGAGTCGAGCGCGAGGAAGCGTTGGCCGATTACGTAAGGGCGTTCCGGGTTGCCGGCCGCGACGTACGTAGCCGGGGTGCGGCCTTTCGCGGGATACGCGACATAATGCTCAAACTGGGGCAACCCGAAGGGGCCGTTAATCGTTACAAGCGCGAGGTCAGAGACGCTGTTGCCGCCGACGCTTTTAATTATTGGGTAGGTTATTATTACCTACGGAAAAGGCCCGTGGTCTACCGGACCGCCCAGGGATATTTCGACAAAGTCGTCGCGCGGCCGCGCCCCGGGGCGTACGAGGCGAGGGCGTACGCCGCCCGCGCCGAATGTTACTTCGCCTACAAGGAGTTCGAGCGCGCCAAGGCCGACGCCGACGAAGCTATCGCCCTCGACGCCGAGAACGACGCATTTTACAAAACCGCGGAAGAGATATACCGCAAGCTCTCGCTCCCGCCGCCGCGAAAAACTCAGAAATGAGCGTACCCGCGCGGCGCCATCGGCTCGACGTCGCCGTTCCGCACTAGCACGACGCCCTCCGCCTCCTCGGTAGTTGCCCCTATTGGCGTAACCTTTATGCCTTTTTCGGCCGCGGCCTGCGTAAGCGCCGCGGCCTCGGTTCGCGGACAGGTGAATAGGAGCTCGAAATCCTCGCCCGCGGCCGTGGCGTACGTTACCGCATCCTCGCCCCTCGAGCCGGCGACGTCCCGCGCCGCCTCGGCGATGGGTAGCGAGGCCGCGTCCACCGCTACCCCCACCGCCGACGCCCGGGCGACGTGCGCCGCCGATTCGGAGAGGCTGTCGGAGGTGTCTATGACCGCGGCCCGGGGCACCCGCCGGCGGAGTAAACGCCCCAGCTCGAGGCGCGGCGTGGGCCGCCGGTAGCGCGCCGTCGCCGCGCCCGCCGCGGACGGCCGGCACTCCCCCTCCCCGGCCAACAAGTGCAAACCCGCCTGCGCCAAACCCAGCTCGCCGCTTACGTAGAGCAAATCCCCCGGCGACGCGCTCGCCCGGGTGAGGAACGCGCCCCCCGGCGCTTTGCCCAGTATCGCCATCGCGAAGAACAGGTGCGAAGGGCTGGCGACGACGTCGCCGCCCACCAGCGCCAGCCCCTCGCGCGAGGCGAGCGCCGCCGCGCCGCCGAAGAAGCCCTCCAGCTGCGCCGCGGGGGTGGCGGCCGGCGCCGCAACCGATATTACCGCCGCCCACGGCTCGGCGCCCATGGCAGCCAGGTCCGACAGGTTGGCGCACGTCAGACGCCACCCGACGTCCGCGGGCGTCGTGAACGCCAGGTCGAAGTGGACGCTCTCCACCATCGCGTCGGAGGCGAAGACGACGGCATCGTCGCCGCTGGCGGCGAGCGCCGCGGCGTCGTCCCCCGGCCCCACCAGGACGCCGGCGCCCTGAGCCGGCAGCCGCTCGAATATCCGGGCCAGTATCCCGGCCTCGCCGACGTCGCGTAAATTTATTTCCTTTTTCACCACGAATTAACCCGCGAAGAAGAACGTTACGGCGATGATGGCGTACAGCGCCAACAGCAGCAAACCCTCGAGCCAGTTGCTCTCGCCGTCGGCCGTGATGAGCGGCACGATGAGCATCGAGAGCGCCACCGCGGCGACCTCCAGCGGCGTGAAGATGAGGTCGAGGGGTTTGGGCCACACGTAGCTGATGATGACGACGAGCGGCGCCACCAGCAGCGCGATTTGCATCGACGAGCCCTGCGTTATGGTGAGCGCGAGGTCCATGCGGTTGCGCCAGGCGACGAGTACCGCCGCGAAGTGCTCCGCGGCGTTGCCCGCTATCGCGATGACCACGATGCCGATGAATACCTCGCCCCAGCCAAGCGCGTGCGCCGTGGCCTCGATGACGCTTACCAGGATTTCGGCGGCGGCGACGATGCCCGCCGTCGTGAGAACCAGTACGGCCACCGCCCACGAGAACCGCTTGCCGCGAGGCGGCCGGGCGTCGCAGTGGTGGGGGAAAGCGTGGCGGTGGGTTACGAGCGAGAAGACGATGCTCGCGCCGTACGCGACGAGCAAGACTACGGATATCGCGAGGCTAAGGCGGTGCTCAGATATCTCTCCCGCCCGGCCGATGAAGTGCAACAAGGACGGCATAAGGAGCGCCGACACCGCCACCACCATCAGCGTCGCGCCCATGCTCGCCGCCCGGGCGTTGAACTTCTGTTCCTTGTGGCGCAGGCCGCCGGCGACGAAGGCCGCACCCAGGACCAACAGCGAGTTCCCCAGGATGGAACCCGTCAGCGACGCCTTGACGACGACGGCCAGGCCGGCGCGGATGCCGACCAGCGCAATTATGAACTCCGCGGCGTTGCCGAGCGTAGCGTTGAGCAGGCCGCCGACGGTGGGCCCGGCGCGCGACGCCAGGACCTCCGTGGCCCATCCCATGGCCGCGGCGAGGTACACCAGCGCCACCGCGGCGGCGAAGAACGTGAACACCGCCGGCCCGCCGAGATATAACGACGCGGCCGCCGCCGGCAAGAATACCAGGAGTACGGCGCCGTATTTCACGTCTTAGTCCGCTCCACGTCGCCCCAGGCCGTCAGGAAAGCTCCCCCCAGGGCGCCCCGCCGCGTCAACCACCGGTCCGCCGCGGCCAGCGGCCGCCGCAGCCGGCGGACGTAAAAAGGGAAGAAATGCAGCGTCGTCGCCATCTCGAGGGGCGTCTTTAAATAGCGCGAAAGAACCCGGCGCAGGTCGTACGGGCCGTAGAAGCGAACGGCCCGGAAGAGCGTGGCCCCTAAATTCCTCTTCACTCGCCGCAAAGCCGCGGACAGCGACCAGGCGTTGAGGACCGCCACCGCCACGCGCCGCCGGCAGACGCGCGCCGCCTCCGCGAACGCCGCCTCCGCGTCGGCCACGAACTCGACGGAGGTTATCATAGTTACCAGGTCGAAGGAGCGGTCGCGGAAGGGCAGCGCCTCCGCCCGGCCCTGTACCAGGTGTACGCCCCGCCCGCGCAGCCTCTCTTGCGCCCGCGTTATCATGTCCCGCGCCGGCTCGAGCCCCACGCCCCGCGCGCCCGCGCCGGCAAAGAGCTCGAGGTGAAGGCCGGTGCCGCTGCCGACGTCGAGCACGCGAACGCCGCGCACGTCGCCCGCGGCCCGGGTCAGCAGTTCGTCCTCCAGCTCCCGGGCGTACCGGCCGGCGGGCGTTTCGAACCAGGCGTCGTAGCGGGCCGCGGCGTCGCCGGCGAACACGCGCGCCCCGGAAGGCCCCGGCCTTTCATCCCGCGACGGCGGCAACCTTTCCCTCTAAGGTGCTCGGCTTGTCGCGCCGGTCGTCCACGTTGAGGAGCGTCATAACGCGTTCGACGCCGGCGGCGAAGGGTGCCTCGTGCATCTCGCGGATTACCGGCCAAAGCTCGTCGAGGTCGCCCTCGAGCGCGGTCCCGTTGGGGCCGACGTGGGCCTTTATTTCCGGGTGGCGTTCCAGTACGTCGAGCACTCCCCTGACGTACGGGCTGAGCGACGTCCCGGCGGTGCCGAGCGGTACTACCGTGACCTGTACGACGGCCATATCGTCTCTCGCTTACGGTTTCACGCCGCTAAGTGTTGTGTTAAAATCGTTTTAATGAAGAGGACCGCCACGCCGTTGACCGAGGCCCGGTTGTGGGCTACGGCCGAGACGATAAAGCGCGAGCTGGCGCGCGGCCCCTACCGCTCGCCGGTCGTTTCCAACTCGATGGCGCCCGTGGCGCGGGAGGGCGACGCGTTCGTCGTCGTACCCCCCGGGCGCCGCGGCCCGCGCTTCGGCGACGTCGTCGCCGTGGTCGCCGGCTCGCGGGCGGTCGTGCACCGCGTCGTCGGCAAAAGGGCCGGCCTCTATATCACCAAGGGCGACGCCTCACCCCGCGTCGACCCGCCGGCGCGGCGCGCGGACGTCCTGGGGCTCGTTCGCGCGGTGGAAAAAAGCGAAGGCTCGTTTCTACCTCTGGATACGGCCCGGGGCCGCCTGGCCGGCGCCGCCCTGGCCGCCGTCTCCGCGCTCGAGAATACCGTAAACGGCGTCGCGTCGCCGCCGCCCGCTTTCCTCCGAAGGTTTTTCTACCTGGCGCTGCTCCTGGTCTGGGCGGCGTTCTACCCTAGTACCCTTCCCCGGCGAAGCTGAGCTGGAGCACGTCCGCGTTCTCCTGGTCCACCAGGAAGACGGCTCCCCGGGCGCTGACCGCCAGGCGGCCGGGTCGGACGGACCGGCCTAACTTGTCCGCCAGCCGGGCGAAGTCCAAAAGGCCGAGGTAGGTGCCGTCGGCGTCGAAGAACTGCAGGCGGTTGACGTCGCCCGCCTCGGCGGTAACGACGACTTCCGGCGGGCCGCCCGGCACCGCCACCCCCGCTTCTCTAAGCTTATCGGCCAATTTGCCGTAACGGTCCACCGCGACCGCGGTGACGCCTTTGAACCGGCCCGCGTCGCCCGCCGGCCCGGGGCCGCCGATGGCCTTCAAGAAACCGCCGGCTTCGTCGAACTTCTGGATAACGCTGTTGCCGGCGTCGAGCACGTATATGTTGCCGGCGCCGTCGGCGGCGACGTCGCGGGGGTCGGGTTGGTACGGCGGCGCGACGTCCGCGGCGTCGAGCGGGACCTCCAGGCCGTCGAACTCGCCCGCCGACGTGAACCGCTGGACCCGCCGGTTCATCCGTTCCACCACCAGCAACCGGCCCTCGCCGTCGAGTGACGCGGCCACCGGCTCGTTGAAGGTCCCCTTTACGTAGCCGAAGATGGGGGCGCCGTCGGCGTCCCGGCCGCCGATGAACCCCAAAAATTTGCCGGCGCCGTCGAAAACCTTCACGGCGTGGGCGGGGGAGTCCACGACGAACACCCGGCCGTCCCTGGCGGCGGCCACGTCCACCGGGCCCTCGAGCTCGTGCACGGCCTCGCCCCGGCCGCCGAACTCCACCGTGAACTTGCGCGCGCGCGCGTCGTATATCTTCACCAGGTTCGTGCTGCCGTCCAAAACGACGAAGCGCGGGTCCGCCAGCGCCAGCGCCAGCGGGAGCTCCGGGACCAATCCTCTTTCCCGGAGCGATTGTATTACGCACAGGTTCTCGAGGTCGCGCAACGGCTCGAGCGTCCCCGTATCCACCGTTTCCTTCAATTTTTTAAGGCGCACGTCCGGCGCGTCGAGCGGGTACAGCTCGACGCGGTTGCGGCCGCCCTTCTTGGCCTCGTACAGCGCCATGTCGGCGATGCCGACGAGCGTCTCGCCGTCGGCGCCGTGGTCGGGAAAGAGCGCCACCCCGGCCGAGCACGCCGGCGAAACGAACTTCCCGGCGCCCTTGTCCACCGAGATTTTTAACTTCTCGGTCTTGGCGCGAACCTCCTCCGCCTTGGCCCGCGCCCCGTCGGCGTCGGCGTCCGGCACGACGGCGGCGAACTCCTCGCCGCCCCACCGGCCTACCAGCGGCCCGCCGACGAAGACGTCGGCCAACAGGCCCGCGAATTCGAACAAAACCAGGTCCCCCACCGGATGGCCGTACGTGTCGTTGACCTCTTTGAAGTGGTCGAGGTCGAACATGAGCACGGCGAGGGGGGCGTTCCCCTCTTTCGCCTGCTCGAGCGCGCGCTCGAGGCGGGGCGACAGGCCCTGGCGGTTGTAAAGGCCCGTCAGGTGGTCGCGCTCGTGGTAATCCTTGTTTACGGCCTGGAGGAGCAACTTGCGGCACTCGTCGAGGAAGCCCGCCTCCGCGCGGCTGAACTGCGGCGACTCGAACGAGTAGACGTCCAACGTGTAACGTATCTCGTCGTTGGTCAGCGCCAGCGGGAACGAGAGCAACGGCTCGGAGCGCGCCTTGCCCTTCCTGGGCGCCGGCGCGGAAGGGATGAGGGGCCGCTTCTTCAGGTCCCGGCCTACCACCGACAGCCGGTAATCGCGGAAGGGGGTCTTCTTCTCGAGCAGCGCGAACACCGCGTTCACGACGGCCTCGAAGTCGAAGTCGTAGTTGATCTGTTCCTGCAGCTCTTTTATTTCGGGGTCGGTCTCGCGGCGGGTCCGCGCGTCCCAGCTGAGCTCCGTCATCGTTCCTCCTATTATTTATATATTATGCCGGTGGGCGGCCGTTGTCAACGCCAAAGCAAAAAGCCGCCCGGGTGGGCGGCTATATATCGTCGTATCCAACCCGAGGTTAATTGAACAGCGCCTTGACGCGACCCAGGGACGTGGGGGAGACCGCGGGCTCGGTCTCTTTGAAATACTGGATGCGGTTATTATACCTGTCGCACACGTATACTCGCGTACCGTTAGGCGTTGCGGCAACGCCCCAGGGGTATCTGAACTCGCCGGGTTTACCTCCCGCCGTTCCCCATTTACCGAGGTAGCTTCCGGTAAGCGTGAAGTATTGAATCCTATGGTTTTCTCGGTCGGCGACGAAAACTAAACCGTCTGAAGTGATCGATATTGCCACCGGGTAAGCGAAGTGACCTATCCAGCCACCATATGAACCCCACTGGCCTAAGAAACTACCCGTCGGCGTGAAGTACTGTACGCGGTGGTTACCCGCGTCGGTTACGTAGACGTTGGCGTTGGGAGCGACGGCGATGCCTTCGGGCCAGTTAAATTGCCCCTCTCCGGAACCGTAGGAACCCCATTTTCCTAAAAATTCGCCTTTGGCGTTGAAGTATTGGACGCGGAAATTGTCTTTATCTGTTACATATATATAATTAACACGGGGATTTACGGCCACCGAGCAGGGCTCGTCGAATTCCCCGTTTCCCTTTCCGCTATTACCCCACATGCCTAAAAAGACGCCCGCAGCCGTGAAATACTGGATCCGATCATTAAGAGAATCCGCTACGTATACTAGTTCCGTTGAACGGTGTACTGCGACGCCGAATGGACTTATGAATTGCCCGGGTCTCGCGCCGGTAGAACCCCATTTGCCTAAGAAGCTGCCGTTCCGGGTGAAGTATTGAATGCGGTCGTTACTAACGTCGGCTACGTAAACTTTGCTGTTCGGGCCCAGCGAGATACCGCGGGGGCGTCTAAAGCGGCCATCTGCGGTACCCGCGGACCCCCACATACCTTCGAATACGTATATGCTTAAAGCAGGGAGGGCGGAAACCCCGAGCCCTAAGAAAAAGGTAATTATAATCTTTTTCATTTTTCTTGCCCGCCGGCGTTTTACCGGCTGACTACCACTTTACCGATGTGCTTCCCGGATTCCGTTTCTAGCGCGTATAAATAGAGCCCCGGCGTTACGTTAGCCGTCCACGCCGCCGTCGCACCTGCCGTCGTTACGTAATCGTCGAAGACCGTATCGACTTTACGCCCCGCAAGGTCGAATATCTCGAGCTTTACCCGGGTCGGTTGCGGCGGCGTGATGGTGAACGTCGCGGTGCCGGTCACGGGGTTGGG
>DATKVX010000120.1 GCA_035529855.1 bacterium | reverse complement strand
TACGTGGGGCAACCGCTTTTGGGAATCCGACAAAATCAATTACCTGGACACCGGTTTCCTTATTTTAGGGCTCGGGCCGAGCTTCCCGGGTACGCGGCACCACCTCGGCAACCGTAGCGAACTCTACGCGGCCCAGACCGGCGACGTCGACGGCGACGACCGACCCGACATAGTCGTCGGCGGCCATAACTCCGGCGTGGTTTGGTATAAAAACCTCGGCGGAGGCAAGTTCGCGGCAACCCCCAAGATGATACTCGACTACGAGTGGCCCTCTTTTCACGTCTTCGACCTCAACGGCGACGGGTGGGCCGACATCATATATACCGACGACCGATACATATACTGGTACGAGAACGACCGCTCCGGGGAGTGGAATCAACATCTTATTTCCAAATATTTCGACCAGGTCGACGGGACCGGCTGCGCCGACTTCGACCAAGACGGCAATATGGACATCGTGGCGGGCGGCGTCCAGGTTACGGACCTCCGATGGTACCAGAACGACGGCCGGCAGAACTTCACCGAGCACGTCATCCGCACCAACTACCGCGGCCCCAACAACGCCCCCCTCGGCACCGGCGACCTCAACGGCGACGGCCGGCCGGATTTCGTCATCTCCAGCGAGTTCGGCAACTTCCTCGAGTGGTGGGAGAACCGGGGCGGTTCGCCTCCCACTTTTACCGCCCACCGCCTCATCAACAACTACAACGGCTCCCGGAACTCCTACGTCGTGGACGTGAACGGCGACGGCCGGAACGACATCCTCTCCGCGGCCATAGGTTCCGACTCCGTCGATTGGTGGGAGAACCGCGGCGGTTCGCCGCCCACCTTTACCCGCCGCAACATCGCCAGCAATTATAACGGCGCGTACGACGTCGTCGGCTTCGACGCCGACCTCGACGGCGACATAGACGTCCTGAGCACGGCCCAGCTCGCCGATACCCTCGACTGGTGGCAGAACGACGGCCGCGAGCAATTCACGCGCGGCCGGATCGCTACCAATTACAACGGCGCCTCCAGCATCTGGGTCGACGACGTCGACGAGGACGAAATCTTGGACATCGTGAGCTCGGCGCTCGACGGCGGCTCCGCCGACTGGTGGTCCATAACCTACGGCTACCGGAGCTTAGGTGCCCTCGATTCCTCCATCCTCGATACCGGCGGCTCGGCCGCCTGGGGCCGCATATATTGGAGCGCCAATACCCCCGGCGGGACGTCGGTCCGGTTCCAGGTCCGGGCGTCCAACGATTCCGGGAACATGGGAAGTTGGTCCGGCGATATCACTTCCTCCGGAGCCGACCTCAACGACTATATCCAGAACGGCCGCCGTTACTTCCAATACCGGGTTCGTCTGGCGACCACTAACGATACCAGTACCCCTCGCCTCGACGATATGCACATAACGTACTCGACCAACACGGCGATAGTACTCGACTTCGACGCGCAGGGCCGGCGGGAAGGCGTGGCGCTGAGCTGGCTAACGGCGCCGGGCGTAAACGTAGCGGGCTTCAACCTGTACCGGGCCGCGCGCGACGTCGACGCGGCTCGCGCCAAACTCAACGACGCGCTGATAACCGGCAAGCCGCCGCTCGAGTATTTCGACGACGTGCGCCCGGGCGTTGCTTATAAGTATTGGTTGGAGGCGGTCCCGCTCGGCGGCCCGCCGGAGGAGTACGGCCCCGTGGAAGCCGCCGCGGGCTCGGGCGCCGTCAAGTCTTTCGCGCTGGCGCAGAGCTATCCCAACCCGGCGCGCGACGCGGCGACCTTCACTTTCGAACTGGCCGAGGCGTGTGACGTGCGCCTCGACGTTTACGACTTGTCGGGTCGGTTGGTGGCGACGCCGGCCGCGGCCTCGTACGGCGACGGCGTCCACGACGTAGCTTGGAACCTCGACGTCGACGGCCGGAAGGTCCCGCCCGGCGTTTACCTCTATACCCTCCGCGCCGGGCCGTACGCCGCGACGCGGAAACTCGTCGTCGCGCGCTGACGCGTATTGCCGTAAGATTAAGCCGCCCCCCGGGGCGGCTTTTCTGATATCCGATTCTAAAACTGTAAAGGGTTTGACTATTTCAGGGAAATATGTTATTGATTAGGTCAGTTTTAAATGGCCTTTTCGTTAATTATTCGCGCCGACGGATTGAGGGGCGTGCGGTCTTTGAGGCCGGGATAATTCGATAGCGTGCTCGCAGCACGAAAACGGGAGGTTTTTACCTCCCATTAACGCAGGAGGAACGTATAATGAGGAAAGGTTACGTCTTAATCGCCGCTATCGCCGTAGGTGCGCTAGCGGTTTCCGCGTTCGGGTGGGGCAGCGTGGTATCGTCGTTCTATTGCCCCGCGGGCTCTACTCTTCCGAACGGCGTCGGGTGGGAAAGACTCTTCACCAGCAACGATTACCTTTGGGTCGCTACCAACCTGCCGGACCGCTGCTACCGGGTGACCTATTCAGGGTCGATCCAAAGGTCGCACACCCTGCCGGGGAGCGCTACGCGAGATTGCGACGGCGCATATATCGCCCCCAGGGGCTATTATTTTCTCCAGGACTACGGCTTCCGGCGTATGTACCAGATCGGCTACGATTCCGGGTCGATTTACCGCTCGTACGTAGTGCCTTACACGACTCCCTACGGCGTTGCGTTCCGGGCGGTGGGGTCGACGTATTACCTTTACGGCACCAGCACCGGGAACAGGCGTATATACCGGATGAACGCGACTACCGGGTCCGTATATGCCTCGTACTCCGTGCCCTTCGAACCCCGAGGCATCGGCTACGGCGACGGTTACCTCTGGATCGCCGACGGCACCTATAGACGCATCCGCAAGTGCTCGGTTACGGGCTCGACGTACGATTGGTTCTCGGTCTCGGCGTACGGGACCATAGGCGGCCTCGACTACGACTACGTCAACAACTACGTTTGGGCCGGGTTCGACGCCTCGAGGGACCGCGTTTATCGGTTCGAGACGCGGGGTGGCTCCGCGGTCACGCCGTCGTCCATGGGTAAAATCAAGGCCACGTTTAAGTAATCAAGACGATCGCCGAAAGCCGCCCTCCGGGGCGGCTTTTTTTAGCGCGTTTTTCGCGAGCGCCGGCCCGCGGAATTCGTTTGACATCGCGACGTCTTTTATGCGTTAATGTTCAAAATTCTAATACGTCCCGGAGGACCTTCGAGCGGGAGGAAGCACATGGACGAGCTGCTCGGCGCTTGCGGCCTGGATTGCGGCGCCTGTCCGGCGTACGTCGCGACGCGCGAGAACGACGCCGAAATGATCGCGGCTATCGCCGCGCGGTGGTCGGGGGAGTACGGCCACGAAATCAAGCCCGAGTACGTATGGTGCGAGGGGTGCACGACGGAGGGCGAGCGGAAGTGCGGCCACACCCGCGAGTGCGACGTGCGCGCCTGCGTCGTAGGCCGGGGCGTCGCGAGCTGCGCCTACTGCGACGACTACGGCTGCGATAAAATTACGAAATTTTTCGAGATGGCGCCGGCGGCGAAGGAAAAGCTCGACGCCGTCCGGAGTAGTTTACCGCGGTACTCGTAGCCGTCGGGCCGCCGCCCCGGCCGTCGTTCCCTACGGCGCCGAAGGCGGCGGTAACGCAATCCGCCAATATGTTGTTGCGACACCGCTGGCGTTTTGGTAGAATTCCGCCGAAGTCGGGATGTTTCATTACTTAAAAACAGCGTCTACTTAGTGAACCGCCGGCCCTCCGGGAGCCGGCGTTATTTTTATTATGGCCGGTGACGCTTTCTTGATTCTCGAGGACGGCCGGACCTTCCGCGGCGAGGCCTTCGGCTCGACGGGCCTCGCGCTGGGCGAAGTGGTCTTCAATACCGCCCTGACCGGCTACCAGGAAATCCTGACCGACCCCTCGTACGCGGGCCAGATCGTCGCGTTAACGTATCCCCATATCGGAAACTACGGCGTCAACGACGACGACGTCGAATCGCCCGGGATATTCCTCCCCGCGCTGGTCGTCCGCTCGTACGAGGATTTTTACAGCAACTGGCGGGCGACGGCGTCGCTGGGCGAATACCTGGAGCGGCACGGCGTCGTCGGCCTCTCGGGCGTGGACACCCGCGCGCTCACGCGGCACATCCGCGAGGCGGGCGCGATGCGGGGCGCGGTCGCCGTCGACCCCTGCGACGAGGGGGAGGTGCTCGAGCGGGTCCTGGCGTCGCCGCCTATGGCGGGCCGGGACCTCGTCCGCGACGTTACGCGCGACGGCGCCGAGGTCTTCCGGCCGGCGGAGGGCGACGCGAGGTGGCGCGTCGCGGCGCTCGACTGCGGCCTTAAAAACAACATCCTCCGCCACCTGGCGGGCCGCGGCGTCGAGGTTACCGCCTTCCCGGCCACGGCTACGGCGGATGAAATCCTGGCCTCTCGAGCCGACGGCCTGTTTATCTCCAACGGCCCGGGCGACCCGGCGGCCTTGCCGTACGTCGTCGATACAGTTAAGAATTTTATCGGGCGTATGCCCATCTTCGGAATATGCCTGGGGCACCAGATACTGGGGCTCGCGCTCGGCGGCCGGACCTACAAGCTCAAGTTCGGCCACCACGGCGCCAACCACCCGGTCAAGAACCTCAAGACGGGCCGCGTCGAGATAACGTCGCAGAACCACGGCTTCGCCGTCGACGCCGCGTCGCTGCCCGACGGCGTGCGCGTCACGCACGTCAACCTCAACGACGGGACCGTCGAGGGCCTGCGGGCGGACGAGTACGCCGCCATGAGCCTGCAGTATCACCCGGAGGCCGCGCCCGGGCCCCACGACGCCTCCTACAACTTCGACGTCTTTTTGGAAATGCTCGAGCGGCGTACGCAGAAGACGTTCGGCTTCTAGCCATGCCCAGACGCGACGACATCGAAACCATACTCGTAATTGGGGCCGGCCCCATCGTCATAGGCCAGGCGTGCGAGTTCGACTACGCCGGGACGCAGGCCTGCAAGGCGCTCGCCGCGGAGGGCTACCGCGTCGTGCTCATCAACTCCAACCCGGCGACGATAATGACGGACCCGGAGTACGCCGCAGCGACGTACGTGGAGCCGCTCACGCTCAGCGCCGTCGCCAAGGTCATCGAGCGCGAGAAACCCGACGCGCTGTTGCCGACGGTGGGCGGCCAGACCGCGCTCAACCTCGCGGTGCAGCTGGCGGAGGCCGGCATCCTGCGCGAGAACGGCGTCCGCCTCATCGGCGCCAACCTGGCGGCCATCCGCACCGCGGAGGACCGGCGCCTCTTCCGCGCGGCGATGGTGGCCGAGGGTTTGCCGGTGCCGCGCGCCGCGGCGGTGGGCACGCTGGAGGCCGCCCGCGACGTAGCCGCCGAGCTCGGCCTCCCGCTCGTTATTCGGCCGTCGTTTACGCTGGGGGGCGAGGGCGCCGCCGTGGCCTTCAACGTTCCGGAGTTCGAGCGCGCCGTAGCCCGCGGCCTCGGCGCCTCGCCCATACGCGAGGTGCTGCTCGAGGAGTCGGTCCTGGGGTGGAAGGAGTTCGAGCTCGAGGTGATGCGGGACGCCGCGGACAACGTCGTCGTCATCTGCTCCATCGAGAACGTGGACCCGATGGGCGTGCACACCGGCGACTCCATAACGGTCGCGCCGGCGCAGACCCTCACCGACGTCGAGTACCAGCGGCTGCGCGACATGGCGCAGGCCGTCATCAGGCGGGTGGGCGTCGAGACCGGCGGCTCCAACGTCCAGTTCGCCGTCAACCCCGAGGACGGCCGCGTCGTCGTCATCGAGATCAACCCGCGCGTCAGCCGCTCGTCGGCGCTGGCCTCCAAGGCCACGGGCTTTCCCATCGCGAAGATAGCGGCCCAGCTCGCCGTGGGCCTGACGCTGGACGAAATTCCCAACGACATCACGCGCGAGACGCCGGCGTGCTTCGAGCCCACGGTGGACTACGTCGTCGTAAAGGTCCCGCGTTGGAATTTCGAAAAATTCCCCGGCGCCGACGACGTACTCACGACGTCGATGAAGTCGGTGGGGGAGACGATGGCGCTGGGCCGCACCTTCGGCGAGGCGCTGCAGAAGGCGTTGCGCTCGTTGGAGAGCGGGCACGGCGGTTTGGATGCCGACGGCTCGAGCCGCCTCGACGCCGACCTCCTCCGCGAGCGCCTCCGCGTGCCCAACCCCGACAGAATTTTCTACGTCAAGCTCGCGCTGCAGAGCGGCTGGAGCGAGGCCGACGTGGCGCAAACCACCGCCATCGACCCGTGGTTCGTCCATCAAATAAATAAGCTCGTCGAGTTGGAGGGAGAACTCGGCGCGTTCGATTTGACGTCGGCCCCCGACGAGCTGCTCCGGAAGGCCAAGCGCGCCGGCTTCGGCGACGGCCAGCTGGCCGGGCTGTGGGGCGCCGCCGAAGAGGATGTCCGCCGCCGCCGCGAGCGTGCGGGCGTCGTGCCCGTTTTCAAGGCGGTGGACACCTGCGCCGCGGAGTTCGAAGCCTATACACCTTATTATTATTCCACCTACGAGGAGGAGAACGAGGCGCCGGAGGGCGTTGGCCGCGCCGTCGTCATCCTGGGCGCGGGGCCCAACCGCATAGGCCAGGGCATCGAGTTCGACTACTGCTGCGTCCACGCCGCGGTCGCCCTCCGCGAGCTCGGCTACGACGTCGTGATGGTGAACAACAACCCGGAGACGGTCTCCACCGATTACGATACGTCGACGCGGCTGTACTTCGAACCGCTGAACCTGGAGGAGGTCCTGGCGGTGGTGGCCGGCGAGCGGCCGGAGGGCGTCGTCGTCCAGTTCGGCGGCCAGACGCCGCTGAAGCTCGCCGGGCCGCTGCAGGCCGCCGGCGTGACCATACTCGGCACCTCCCCCGACGCCATCGACCTGGCGGAGGACCGCGAGCGCTTCGGCGCGCTGCTGGGGGAGCTGGGGATACCGCGACCGGAATACGGGACGGCGTTCTCACTGGAGGAGGCGCGGGAGGCCGCGGCGCGCGTCGGCTTCCCGGTGCTGGTGCGGCCGTCGTACGTACTGGGCGGCCGGGGGATGGCGATCTGCTACGACGAGCGCGCGCTGGCGCGGTACGCGGCCGAGGCCGCCGAAGTCTCGCCCGAGAAGCCGATGCTGGTGGACCGCTTCCTGGAGGACGCGTTCGAGGCCGACGTGGACGCCGTCGCCGACGGCGACGAGGTGTATATCGGCGCCATCATGCAGCACATCGAGGAGGCCGGCATCCACTCCGGCGACTCGGCCGCGGTCATCCCGCCCTTTCTCATCAAGGGCGTCCACCTCGAGACCATCCGCGACTATACGCGGCGCCTCGCGCTCGCGCTCGGCGTCCGCGGCCTTATCAACATCCAGTTCGCCATAAAGGACGACGTCGTCTACGTGTTGGAGGTAAACCCCCGGGCGTCGCGGACCGTACCGTTCGTCTCGAAGGCGACGGGGGTGCCGCTGGCGAAGGTGGCGGCGCGGGTCGTCGCCGGCAAGACGCTGGCGGAGCAGGGCCTCGCGGGGGAGGGCCGGGCGCCGGGACACTTCGTCAAGGAGTGCGTCTTCCCGTTCGACCGCTTCCCGGGGGTGGACACGGTGTTGGGGCCGGAGATGAAGTCGACGGGCGAGGTGATGTCGGGCGCGCCGACGTTCGGCCTGGCGTTCGGCAAGGCCCAGCTCGCCTCCGGCTATCACGTGCCGCTGCGGGGGACGGCCTTCGTCTCGGTGAACGACAACGACAAAGACAACGTCGTGCCGATAGCGCGGGACCTGGCGGCGCTGGGCTTCAGGCTGGTCGCGACGCGCGGGACCGCGGCCCGCCTCCGCCGGGAGGGCCTGAACGTCGAGCCGGTGTTCAAGGTGGACGAGGGGCGGCCCAACGTCGCGGATAAGGTCGTCAGCGGCGAGATCGATTTAATAATAAATACGCCGATGGGTCGGGAGTCGTTTTACGACGACGTGACGGTGCGGCGGGCGGCGCGGGCGCGGGGTATTCTCGTCGTGACGACGCTGTCCGCGGCCCGGGCGACGGTGGAGGCGGCGCGGGTCCTTCGCGAGAGCGTCCCGGGGGTGCAGAGCCTACAAGAAATCCACAGGGGAGCCGGCGCTGCCCGCGCGCGTTCGGGTGAAACTAAATCGTAGGGCCGGACATGTAGGTCCGGCCGCCTCGTGTTTGGACAAGGGGCTTAAGCCCCTTGCTAACTGGTGAGCGCACCTGAAGGTACGCCCCTACGTTAGCTCGAGCGACGGTGCAGAGTTTGCAGGAGGTGCACGGCGGAGCCGGTGCTACTCGAGCGCGTTCGGGCGGAATTGATACGTAGGGCCGGACCTTCAGGTCTGGCCGCCTCGTGTTTGGACAAGGGGCTTAAGCCCCTTGCTAACTGGTGGGCGCACCTTAAGGTACGCCCCTGCGTTAGCTACCATTATCCAGAGTTTCCAGGAGGTTAACCGCGGGGTCGGGAAACAAATCGTATATACCGTCGGATGGTAACATCCGACGGCACAGTTTAAGCTGCCGGGCTGGGGCGTGTAGGAGGTTTGTCGTGAACGCCGACGGGCTGACCTGAAGGTCGGCCCCTACTTACGCCGGTGCCTTTTAACCCATAACGTGGACTAAATTCTCCTTGACACGGCGGCCCGGATATTATAGGTTTTACGCCCTCGTGAATTTTTTACCGAAGTTAAATTCGCGAAGTTAACGGAATAAGTCGCGATTGCAAGGGCCAAACGGTTTGTATTCCCAACTTTTCTATCCGTTCCTTATTACGCCTGCCCGGCGCCGTCGCGTACCGATTTAACCCGCCCGAGCTTCGCGAGGGTGGGTATTTTTGTCCTCTGCCAGGAGGTTACGGAGAATGGCGGGAATAGTAGGCTGGGGCTGCCACATGCCGCGCTATCGCATTAAAGTCGAAGAGATAGCGAAGGTGTGGGGCGCCGACGCCCAGGCATACAAGAAGGGCCTCAACGTCCAGGAGAAGTCGGTCCCGGCGCCCGACACCGATACCATAACGCTCTCGGTTACGGCGGCGCGGCGCGCGGTCGCTCGAGCCGGCGTCGACCCGGCCGCCATCGGCGCCTGCTACGTCGGCTCCGAGTCGCACCCCTACGCCGTCAAGCCGTCCGGGACGACGGTGGCGGAGGCGCTGGGCGCGACGCCCGAGTGCCGCTGCGCCGACTTCGAGTTCGCGTGCAAGGCCGGCACCGAGGCGATGTCCGTAGCGCTCCGGTTAGTGGACGCCGGCGAGGTGACGTACGCGCTCGGCATCGGCGCCGACACGTCGCAGGGCGCCCCCGGCGACGCGTTGGAGTACACCGCCTCCGCGGGGGCCGCGGCCTTCGTAATGGGCGCGGACAACCTGGTGGCCGAGTGCGAGCACACCTATTCTTATATGACCGACACCGCGGACTTCTGGCGCCGCGAGCACCAGTATTACCCGCAGCACGCAGGCCGCTTCACCGGCGAGCCCGCGTACTTCAAGCACGTCATCGGTTGCGCGACGGCGATTATGGATAAGGCCGGCCTCAAACCCGCCGACTTCGCGTACTGCGTCTTCCACCAACCCAACGGCAAGTTCCCGGCGACGGTCGCTAAAAAACTCGGCTTCAATCCGCATCAGTGGGAACAGGGCTTGCTTTGCCCGCTGCTCGGCAACACGTACTCCGGCTCCTCGCCCATGGGCCTGACCGCTATCCTCGACGTCGCGAAGGCCGGCGACCGCATCCTGCACGTCTCGTACGGCTCGGGCGCCGGCTCCGACGGCTTCGTCTTCCGCTGCACGGACCGCATCGCCGAGGTCCAGAAGGCCGCGCCGCAGACGCGGGAGCTGCTGGAGGGCGAGCGCTTCTACTTGCAATACGGCGAGTACGCGAAGTTCCGCGGCAAGATAATCATGAACGTCAAAGGAGCGTAATAGATGAGGGACGTTGCCATAATCGGCGTGGGCGCCAACCCGAAGTGGGGCGAGCTGTGGGGGCAGTCGTTGCGCGATATTTTCGTGGAGGCGGCGCTCGCGGCCATAGACGACGCCGGCGTCGACCACGTCGATGGCATGTACGTGGGCTGTATGTCGTCGGGGCTATTCGCGGGGCAGGAGCACATCGGCTCGCTATTGGCGGATTACTTGGGCCAGCGGCACCTGCCCGCGACGCGCGTCGAGAGCGCTTGCGCCTCGGGCGGCGCGGCCGTCAAGATGGCGGCGCTGGAAGTCGCGAGCGGCCACAGCGATATAGTCCTCGCCGGCGGCGTGGAGAAGATGACGGACGTCGGCGGCGGCGACGCGACGTACGCGTTGGGGACCGCCGCGGACGCCGAGTACGAGTGCTACCACGGCGCAACCTTCCCGGGCCTGTACGCCATGATCGCCCGCGCCCATATGGACCGCTACGGCACGACGCCGGAAATGCTGGCGCAGGTGGCCGTTAAGAACCACGACAACGGCGCCCTCAACGCCATGGCGCAGTACCCGTTCCATATCCGCGCGAAGCAGGTTCTCGATTCCATCATGGTCGCGGACCCGCTGCACATCCTCGACTGCTCGCCCATCACGGACGGCGCCGCGGCGGCGATCCTGTGCCCGCTCGAGACGGCGAAGAAGCTCTCGAAGAAGCTGCCGATAAAAATCGCCGGCTTCGGCCACGCCACCGACACCATTCAGCTCGCTCAGCGCGAGGATATGACCTGGCTCGGGGCGACGGCCAAGGCCGCCGAGCAGGCGTTCGAGATGGCGGGCGTGGCGCCTAAAGACGTCGACCTCTTCGAGGTCCACGACTGCTTCACCATTGCCGAGCTCGTCGTGATAGAATCGTTGGGGCTGGTGGGGAAGGGCGAGGCCGGCAAGGCCACGCTCGAGGGCCGGACCGCCCGCGACGGCGACCTCCCGGTCAATACCTCCGGCGGCCTGAAATCGAAGGGCCACCCCGTCGGCGCGACCGGCGTGGCGCAGGTGATGGAAGTGGTGAAGCAGCTCCGCGGCGAGGCCGGCGAGCGCCAGGTGAAGGACGCCAAACGCGGCCTGACGCAGAACATGGGCGGCTCGGGCGGCTCCGCGGTGGTTCACATATTGGAGGTGGCGTAGATGCCCTCGGCCCGATATACGAGAGAGATCCCGCAGCGCTACCGCCTCGAGGCCGGCAAGTGCTCGAGCTGCGGCAAGGTATACTACCCGCCGCGGCGCGTGTGCCCGTGCGGCGGCCGGGACTTCGAAACGGTTACGTTGTCTGATACCGGCAAGGTCGTGACGTACACGATTATCCGCGTGGGGCCGAGCGATTTCGCGGAGGAGGTGCCGTACGGCCTCGGCATCGTCGAGGTCGACGGCGGCGTACGGCTGATGGCGCAGCTGGTCGACGTGCCGCTCGAAGAGATAAAGGCCGGTATGCCGGTCCGCCTCGAGTTCCGCAAGATATACCAGGAGGGCGAGGCCGGGATAATATGTTACGGCCACAAGGCCGTCCCGGCGTAACGTTTGTTTTTTACGTAGGGGCCGGTCTTCAGACCGGCCCACCGAAGTAGTAACGTATTGTGACATCGTCGAAGCTACCGCGCGACGGCATCCGGCGGCGGCGGCCGCGGTTGAGGGAATTTAATTACGTCGGTCCGTACCGGTATTTCGTAACGATCTGTACATATGAGAACCGGCCGGTGTTAACGGACGGTTGGCCCTACGCGGAAATCGTCGTTATATTATCGCAAGCTTCGGCGAAACTCGGCTTTGACGTACTAGCGTACACTTTTATGCCGGATCACTTCCATTTATTAATTGAAGGCGGCGAGGGTAGTGATTTAAGAGAATTCGTTCGTCTTTTTAAATCGCGTTCGTCGTATTTGTGTAAAACGTTATACGGGGGGTCATTATGGCAGAGTTCTTACTTCGACCGGGTGTTACGAAAAGACGAGGATAGCCTTAAGGTTGCCAAATACATTATTAATAACCCGGTACGGCGGGCCCTGGTAAGTGACGCGTTACGATACCCGTATTCGGGTTCTTTCGTATGCTCTTTAGCAGAGGTAGTTTGAAGGTTTTGGTGGCACGGTCTAAAGACCGCGCCCTACGTAAAAGATCTACCAGGAGGGCGAGGCCGGCATCATCTGTTACGGCCACAAGGCCGTACCGGCGTAGCGTATGAGTTTTTACGTAGGGGCCGGTCCGTAGGCCCGGTAGGGGCGCAAGGCCTTGCGCCCATATATCGGAATAAATGGTAAACAACCCGGAAAAACGCCGCCGTTCGATCAGGCTCACGGGCTACGATTATTCGGATCCCGGGTCATATTTAATAACGATTTGTACTTACGGCCGCGAATGCGCTTTCGGGGAAGTATCGCCCGGCGGTAGTATAACCTTGAATCCTTCCGGCAGAATTGTTTTCGAAGAATGGCGTCGTTCCGCGGCGGTACGCGAGGAAATAGGTTTAGACGCGTTCGTGGTAATGCCTAATCACGTCCACGGGATCGTCGTTATCAAGCACGATATTTACGGCAATGATGTAGGGGCGACTGGCCAGTCGCCCCTACAACGACCCAATTACCGGCCGCGGGGACCGGCGCGCTTTTCGTTGGCGTCGTATATCGTGGGTTATAAGGGCGCCGTTACGCGACGAATCAACGCTCAACGGAAGACACCCGGCGCGCCGGTGTGGCAACGGAATTATTACGAACGCGTTTTACGGAACGACGACGAGTTGAACCGGGCTCGGTTTTATATTCAAGAAAACCCGGCGCGGTGGGTCGACGACGATTACAATCCGGTCCGTAAAGCGGAAAACGTAACCGCAATAGTAGACGTAATCCGGTAACGTGAACGGGCCGACCTGAAGGTCGGCCCCTACATAGAAGCCCAAAATAAAAAATATGTTCCGCCTCGAGTCCAAAGTAGATACGAATTCCGACGAGTTCAAGAAGAACCGCGACGTGAACCTCACGGTGGTCGCGGAGTACCGCGAGCGGCTGGCGCAGGTCCGCGAGATGGGCCCCGAGGGCCAGCGCGAGCGCCACGTCAAGCGCGGCAAGATGCTGGTGCGCGAACGCCTCCGCGGCCTCTTCGACCGCAACACGCCCTTCCTGGAGTTCAGCCCCCTCGCCGCCTGGGATATGTACGGGGGCGAGGCGCCGGCGGCGGGCCTGGTAACCGGCGTCGGCGTCGTCCACGGCCGGGAGGTCCTCGTCGTCGCCAACGACGCCACCGTCAAGGGCGGCACCTATTTCCCCGTTACCATAAAGAAGCACGTCCGCGCGCAGGAGATAGCGCTGAAAAACCGCCTCCCGTGCGTCTACCTCGTCGACTCGGGCGGCATCTTCCTGCCGCTGCAGGAGGGGACCTTCCCGGACCGCGACCACTTCGGCCGCATCTTCTACAACCAGGCCCGCCTCTCCGCCCTCAATATTCCCCAGATCGCCGCGGTGATGGGCTCGTGCACGGCGGGCGGCGCGTACCAGCCGGCGATGTCGGACGAGGCCATAATCGTCCGTAAGGAGGGAACCATCTTCATCGGCGGCCCGCCGCTGGTCAAGGCCGCCACCGGCGAGGAGGTCACCGACGAGGAGCTGGGCGGCGCCGACGTCCACTGCCGCATCTCCGGCGTCGCCGACCACTACGCCCTCAACGACGAGCACGCGCTCGAGATGTGTCGCAACGTCGTGCAGAACCTCGATGCGCCGCGGCGCTATGAGCTGGGCCGCGACGAACCCGAGGACCCTCACTACGACCCGGAGGAGCTCGCCGGCGTCATCCCCGCCAACGTCAACAAACCCTACGACATCCGCGAGATTATCGCGCGCCTCGTCGACGGCTCGCGCTTCCACGAGTTCAAGGAACTCTACGCGCCGACGATCGTGTGCGGCTTCGCCCGGCTGATGGGGTACCCGGTCGGCATCCTGGGCAACAACGGCGTCCTCTTCTCGGAGTCGTCGCTCAAGGCGGCGCACTTCATCGAACTCTGCACGATGCGCCGGATACCTATTATATTCCTGCAGAACATAACCGGCTTCATCGTCGGCAAGCAGTACGAGCACGGCGGCATCGCCCGGGACGGCGCCAAGCTCGTCCACGCCGTGGCCTGCGCCGACGTGCCCAAGTTCACCGTTATCGTCGGCGGCTCCTACGGCGCCGGCAACTACGCCATGTGCGGCCGGGCGTACGAGCCGCGCCTCCTGTGGATGTGGCCCAACGCCCGCATCTGCGTCATGGGCGGCGACCAGGCCTCCAACGTCCTCCTCACCGTCAAACTCCGCCAGTTGAAGAAGAAGGGCGTGGAGTGGACCGAGGAGCAGCAGGAGGAGTTCCGCCGGCCGGTGATGGAGGAGTACGAGCGGCAGAGCACGCCGTACTACTCGACGGCGCACATTTGGGACGACGGCATCCTGGAGCCCACCGAGACGCGGACCGCGCTCGGCCTCGCCATAGCGATGTCGCTCAACGCGCCCATCCCCGAGACGCGCTACGGCGTGTTCAGGATGTAGCTTAGGAAGCGGGTTAACGTGGCCAACTACGAAACGATAACGTTCGACGCGTCGGGCCCGGCGATCTGGGTGACGCTCAACCGCGACGACGTCCGCAACGCCTTCAACGGCGGGATGCTCGCGGACCTGCTGGACGTCTTCGAGGCCGCGCCCAAGGTCCCCGGCGGCCGCGTCGTCGTCCTCACCGGCGTCGGCTCCGCCTTCTGCGCCGGCGCCGACCTCAACTGGATGCGCGCCGTCCGCGACTTCACGTACGAGCAGAACCTGGAGGAATCGAACCAGGTGGCCGCGGTGATGCGGCGTATCTACGACTG
>DATKVX010000119.1 GCA_035529855.1 bacterium | reverse complement strand
AATGGTGGTGGTCGTGGGCGACGTGTGCCAGGCGAGGCGGAAAGCGGGCCGGCACTTCGTCGCGCCGCTCCACGCCGCCATCCAGGAACGTTGCCGCGCCATCGGCTTCGACAACCTCGCGCCCATAATTTGGTACAAGATCGCGAACGTCAAGCCCGAGGTTGACAACGGCTCGAGCTTCCTCGGCAAACCCTACGAACCCAACGCCGTAATAAAAAACGACGTCGAGTATATTTTGATGCAACGGAAACCCGGCGGCTACCGCAAGCCGTCGGCCGCGACGCGGATATTAAGCGTCATCGGCGAAGAGAACCACCGGAAGTGGTTTCAGCAGATATGGCAGCTCCCAGGCGCGTCGACGCGCGCGCACCCGGCGCCGTTCCCGCTCGAGCTCGCCGAAAGGCTCGTCCGTATGTTCAGCTTCGTGGGGGACACGGTCCTCGAGCCGTTTATGGGAACCGGGACCACGAACGTCGCCGCGGCGAGGTGGGGCCGCGACAGCGTCGGCGTCGAGGTGGACGAGAAGTACTACGAGCTCGCGTGCGAGAGATTTAGTAAAGAAACGGCTAGCTTGTTTTGCAAGGCATCAGCGACTTAATGATTTGACCAATTACGCTGCGGCAGGGGAGGCCGCGGCGGAGAAATAATATACCGGAGCGGCGGCCTTTAAGGCCGCCGCTACTTATGGAAGAGAAGAACGCCGCCCCGAGGGGCGGCTTTTCTTATCATATAAAAAAAGGGTTGACTTTTTATATCATATGATATATAATATTAAATAAAGGAGATAGGGCATCGCCTATACGAAGGTTACAGGGAGCCAGCTTTGGCGCAAGCTACGAGGGAAGAAGTAGCAAGTTTTCTTAAAGAATTTAAAGAAACCGCGGTACAACACCGGGGAATATTCTTCGTCAACCGTTACGAATACGATTTAACGAGACAAGCTTTGGAAATAAATAAGTTTTACGCGGAAAACGAAATATATAACCTAAAACCGGAAAATTATTCGACGGGCCCTGAACCCGACCATGGCCAACCAGGCACCGTTTGGATTTTCGGTAAGAATATATACGGGAAGGAAGTCTATATAAAGCTTAAAGTCAGCGCTGCCGATATCGGTAGAATAGCGAAATGCTTATCTTTTCATATCGCCGAAAGGCCGATAAAATACCCTTATGCTGAATAATCAAAAACGTGGCTGCCCCAAACCCCTTTCCCGGATTTTAATATTCGGCACGGGTTTTTATATATATATTATCGTAGCCATTTTTTATGGAGCAGCTCGCCTCGGCAGATCAAGCCGAGAACGGCGCGGGGCCGTTAACAGGTTAACGGCAATGGAGAAGGCAAGGAGGAGCGGCTACGATGAAAGGTTTATGCCCTTACTGCGAGAAAGAAACGGACTTAGAAATAGTCCGGTGCGAAGAAGAGGTAATAGTACGCGGTGAAAAAATACGCGTACATAACGAATACTTCAAATGCCTAGAATGCGGCGGTGATTTCTACGGCCCGAAATCCCCTCGGGACCACTTAGACGACGCATACCGCGAATACCGGCGGAGACATAAACTGCTCCAACCTGAGGAGATAAAAAACCTACGTTCGGAATACGGTTTAACGCAAGCCGAGCTAAGCAAACTCTTGGGTTGGGGGGCGGCAACAATAAGCCGCTACGAGAACGGCGCGCTTCAAGACGAAGCACACGATAAGCAACTTCAACTTATTGCGGAACCGGCGAACTTGTCTCTACTTTTAGACAAGACACCCGGAGCGATGCTCCCTAGCAAAAGGGAACGTTTAATAGAAAGCCTAAAAGAAGGGGATTTCCGTTCGTGTTCTTTCGAAAATTTCTTTAATGAACATCTCGCGGACTACGGACCCTCTTGGCTTAGCGGCTTCAAAAAACTCGACCTTAATAAGCTTTACGCCGCTATCCTTTATCTATGCAAAGGAGGTATAACCGAGACCGCGTTAAATAAACTCCTATTCTACGCGGACTTTAAGCACTTCAAGGAATACGCTACTTCCATAACGGGGGCTAGGTATGCCCACCTACCTTACGGCTTCGCGTTAAATGACTACGCTTTGATTTTCGGTACTCTAGTAAGAGATGGCGCCATAGAAGAAGACGAGGTTTTCCACGGTGAATACCCCGTTAAAATATTGAAACCTAAAATACGACCGGACCTCGTTATCTTCGAACCCTCGGAACTTAAAATACTAGCGGAGATTAAAGAACACCTTGGCCGTTGGAGCGCCAAGAAGCTAACCGACTTTTCTCATAAAGAAGAAGGTTACGTAGATACGAAAGACGGCGAAATTATTACGTACGAATACGCGAAAGCGCTACAAATTTAGGTACAAGAACGCCGCCCCTTAGGGCGGCGTTTTTCATTATTGTTTTCCGGCCGGCTCTCAGGCCTCTTTCGGCCCTCAACCGCAGCCGGCCTTCTTCCCGAACAGCGTCTCGTTGACCAGCGCGCCGAAGCAGCCGACGCCGGCCTCGACGTGTATCGCCCCCGCCGGACAGTTCTTCGCGCAGGCGCCGCACTCCATGCAGTCCTGCGGCCGCGCCTGGACCGGGAAGCCGTCCGAGCCCCAGTCGATCGTGAGCTGCGGGCACACGTCGAAACAGGTCCCGCATCTGATACACTTATCGCGCTCGTACGTGATCATCGCCTATATTATAACACGATTAGTAATACAAAGGCCAACGCCAGCGCCGCGAGCGCCACCAGCCCCGGCTTGAACTCCTGCCGGACCTGCGACGGGCTCGAGACCGACGTATTCCCCGAGAACTCGAGGCCCAACAGGACCCCCGCGAACGCCAGGAACGCCGCCCACGCCGCGAGGCTCGAGCCCCCGGCGCCGGCGAGCCATTTATACGCCAAGAGGGGTACGGCCGCCAGCGCCGCCGCGGCCAGGCCCTTTATGGAATAAAGCCGCGTCGGCAGCCACGGGAAGAGCACGCCGATTACGAGCGATATCGCCGCGACGGCGGCCACCGCTAAAGGCGAATATAGCTTATGGAAAACGGCCAGCGGCAGCGCCACCAACGCCGCGTTCATCAGCGCGAAGAACCACGTAACCTCCAGCCGCTTCGCCAGGCCCCAGTCGACGCGGTTCATCGCGGCCTTCTTGCGGTAGCCGGCGGCGACGTACGCCGGCACGTCGCAGACGTATACCGGCCCGTAGGCCGCGGCGACGCCGTAAACCTCCTCCAGCTCGGGCCTGGAGACGCCGGTGGCCGCGAGCTTGGGCAAGACCGCCGGTTCGCGATGCGGCACCTCCGCCACGCGGAACGCCCGATGCGAGAGCGCCACCTCCCGGGCGTCGAACTTGCCGGCGCCGGCGGCGCACCATACATTTATGCCGCGCGTATCGATAACCAGCACGTACGCGTCCATCCCCGCGAGCGCCCGCCGCACCAGGTTGAACGTCAGCGTGAAGCTGGCCGTCACCAGGAGCGGCGCCGCGGGCCCCGGCTCCCCCACCCGATAAAGGCCCGGCTCGGCCCGCAGGAACGTCATATAGAGCGAGCAGTAGGCGGCCAGGTTCGCGAGGCGGTCACCCAACGTCAACGTCGTCGAAACGGCCGCGATTTCGGGAGCGGCCCGGGTCGCGTCCTTCTCGGCGACCAGGTACAGCAGCGCGCCGCCCTCGAAGTACTCCTCTCGCGTCACCGTGAAGCCGCGACCGGCGACGGTTGCCGGCAGGTCTTTAAGAGGCCGCGTCACGGCCCGGGCGACGACGTACACGACCAGCTTGAGCCAGAACCGTTTAAAATAATACCAGGCGCGGCGCAGTGGCCGCCGCGGCGGCGCCTCGTCCACGATTACGAGCTTGCCCCCCGGCCGAAGCATGTGCCGGGCACCCTCGAGGGTAGCGAGCTGCTCGGCGCCGCGCATCTCGGAGAGCGCGAGCGACATAACCACCGCGTCGTACGACTCGCGCTCGAGCGGGGCGGTCGGCGCGTCGCGGACCTCGAATTCGACGTTGTCGGCCAGCTCGAGCTCCACGGCCTTGCCGGTGGCGAACGTGACCATGTCGGCGCTGCGGTCCCAACCGGTGACGCGGGCGCCCCGGCTGGCCGCGAGCAGCGCGAAGGTGCCCGGGCCGCAGCCGACGTCGAGGACGCGGTCGCCCGGGCCCACCGACGCCGCCATGTCGTCGCGCAAGGCCTCGAAATCCGTGGCGGCGAACTTCTTGACGCCCCGGTCGTATTCCTCCGGGATAAGCTCCAGTATCTTCATATAGATATACGACATAACGACGCGGCGCCTCCGTCGCCGCTAACTCCATTCTTACACAAAAAACATAACGCGTGAAGGCAAAAACGTACTAAGCAGTTAGCTTG
Source organism: bacterium (assembly GCA_035529855.1). Classification (NCBI taxonomy): domain Bacteria; species bacterium. The sequence goes on along the minus strand of DATKVX010000119.1, from coordinate 1,255 downwards.
TCATCGCGGCCCGGTCGTGTTACTATTCCGGCCGTGTGGCCCACCCTCTTCAAGATCGGCCCGCTCGAGTTAGGGACCTTCGGCTTGATGGCCGCGCTCGGTTTTCTCGCGGCCTACTTCGTCTTCCGCGCGGAGGCCAAGCGCCGGGGCCTCCAGCTTAAACTAAGCTCAGAGTTGCTGGTGGTCTCGATAATAGGCAGCCTCGTCGGCGCCCGTATCAACTACGCGCTCGAGTACTGGGACGTATTCGTGACGGACCCGGTGGGGATACTCTGGTCGCGCTACGGCTTCACCTGGTACGGCGGCTTTATCGGCGGCGCGCTGGCCGTAATCATCCTCCTGAAGGTCCGCAAGCAGAAACTCGGGCCGTACGGGGACGCGCTGGCGCCGGCCATCGCGTTGGGCTACGTCTTCGGCCGGGCCGGTTGACAACTGGCCGGGGACGGAGACTACGGCGTCCCCTCCGACTTACCCTGGGCTATGTCGTACCCCAAGGGTATCGTCCCGACGCTGGAGCGGGTCCACCCCACGCCGGTATACGAGATGATAATGTACCTGGCGATATTCTTCGTCCTGTGGCGGCTCCGCCGACTCGAGAAGCCGCCCTGGTGGCTCTTCGGCGTCTTCCTGATATTGGCCGCGGTGGAGCGCTTCTCGGTGGAATTCGTCCGAACCAACGAGCCGCTGTGGCTGGGCCTGACCGAGGCGCAGCTCGTAAGCGTGGGCGCCGCCTTGCTCGGCGCGGCGCTGGTAATCTCCTCGGAGGCGCGGCGCCGGAGGCAAACCGTATAACGTGGCACGCAAAGCGATAGCGGTTGCGGCTTTTACGGCGGCGTGGGCCGCGACGACCTGCTGCGGGGGCGGCGGCGGCACGCCCGAGGAGACGGTGGAGACCTTCAACGGCAACATGGCGGCCAAGGATTTCGAACGCGCGGCCTCGATGGTATACTGCAGCGAATGGTCGGACCTGCCGGCGGCGGAAGTCGAAAGTCGCCGGGCGGAGTACGCGGAAGTATTGGCGGGACGATACGACGGCGACGACCTCGATTACGGCCGGGCCGAGATAGGAGAACGCGAACGCCTATCGGCCGACGAGGTGGAGTTCATCGTGTTATACCCCCTCCACTCCAGGCCGACGGGGCCGCGCGCGGCGCGCGAGATAACCGTACGGAAAATCGGCGGCCGGTGGTACCTCGAGCCGGCCCGCCGCTGAAAGGGCGAGAACCCGAGGTTCGGATGCGATGAGAAAGTTAGC
>DATKVX010000118.1 GCA_035529855.1 bacterium | reverse complement strand
CCCTCGGCGCCGAGAACGTCACCGGCGTCTGGCTCCCCTACCACGACGCCGGCGGCCGCGACGACGCCCGGGCCGTCGTCGAGCGCTTCGGCATTAATTTCAAAGAGATATCCATAACGCCGATGGTGGACGCGTACCTGGACCAGGCGGGCGAGGTGGACGACGTGCGGCGCGGCAACGTGTGCGCCCGCGCGCGGATGGTCATACTCTTCGACCGGTCCAAAGAAGCGAACGCGATGGTAATGGGGACCGGCAACAAGACCGAGCTCCTGCTGGGCTACTTCACGCTCTTCGGCGACGCGGCCTGCTCCATCGCGCCGCTGGCGGATTTGTATAAAGGGCAGGTGTACCTCCTGGCGGAGGCGCTGGGCGTCCCCGAGCGGGTTATCCGGAAGACGCCCTCCGCCGGCCTTTGGCCCGGGCAGACGGACGAGGGCGAGATGGGCATCTCGTACTTCCAGGTCGACCGGTACCTGTACTACCTGGTCGAGAAGGGCGAGAAGCCGATGAAGCTGTTGGAGCGCGGCTTCGACGCCGACTTCCAGCGGCACGTCGTCGGCCTACTAAACCGCAACCTCTTCAAGCGCAAGGTGCCTATAATCGCCTCCGTCACCGGCAAGACGATTAGTAAGCCGATAACCTTACCGGGGATATTTTAACAGGGAGGCACGGGAATGTTGTCCTTCGTGGACGAAAGCGGGAAATTCCACCCGGCGAGCCCGTCGAGGTACGCAGTATTGGCGGCGGTGAGTTTAGAAAACCACCGGGCGAGAGATTTTCATTGTGAGATATTCCGTTTTAAACGGGGTTTGTGTAAAGTTTTATATGAAGAATTCGGCGGGTTCAAACCTTATGGAATACCCCGAGATTTTGCTCTTTATAAAAAGGGACGGGACATTAGGTTCGGAAGCGATCTTCCCGGCGACGCCGAAGCCGAGGGTAAATACGCTAAGATACCCGGTCATAAGATACCGCCGACTATATCGGATACGTCGGATTTCGAATTGAAGGGGAGAGAATTACTTAGTAGTGATATGATTGCGAAATGCCCCGTCGTAGTAGAAGAGATTATTAAACTATTTAGGATAGTCGAATATTACCACTGTAAGATTTTCGCAAGTATATCGACGAGACCCGGCGGGGCGGTCGATGACCACCGACTTTCGATATGGTATCAGAGGTTAATCGAACGCGTTAACCTGATGTGCGAAGAAATATCGAGGAACGAGGCCGGGATATTGGTATTCGACGAAACGGATAGGGCTAGTGACATTAAGACGTTGAATAATTTTTGGAGGTATACGTTAGGGCACGAAATTGGCAAGCAATGGCACAATATCCAAACGGTATTATTCGCCGATTCATCCTGCACCCCGGGCATCGAATTAGCGGATATAGTTGCTTATATCTAAACGCCGAAAGGCAAGGTAGAAACGATATACGGGCCCTTTACGACGAAGCCCGGCGGCTCTGCTGGGAAAGCGGTAACCCCGAAACCCCGCCGCACCTTAAGTACGGAATCAGGATATTCGATGCCGCACCCGAAGATTAAAAAACCCCGCCGAGGCGGGGAAATAAAAAGGGAATCGGCAGGTTTTACCCACGCGGCTTTCTAGGGAAAGCACCGATTCCGATAAATTCTAACATAATATTTGAAGCAGTCAAGTAAAAAATGCCCGGCAAACTCCTACTAATCGCGACGCCGATAGGCAACCTGGGCGACGTCAGCGCCCGGGCGCGGGAGGCCCTCGCGTCCGCCGACGTCGTCGCCTGCGAGGATACGCGCCGCACCGCCAAACTGCTCGCCCACCTCGGCCTTCAGAAGAGCCTGTTAATATACGCGGAGCACAACGAGGCCGCGGCCGCGGCTAAAACCCTGACGCGCCTCAAACGCAACGAAACGGTCGCGCTCGTCACCGACGGCGGCACGCCGCTGCTGGCCGACCCGGGGTACGTAATACTGCACAAAGCGCTCGCGGCAGCGGTCGCGGTGGACTTCGTACCCGGGCCGTCTGCCGTACACGCCGCCCTCGCGTTGAGCGGCCTGCCGCCGTACCCGTACGCGTTCCTCGGCTACCTGCCGCGGCGGCGCGCCGAGCGGCGGACCTTCCTCGAGCGCTACCGGGCGCTGCCGGTAACGCTCGTCGTCTTCGCGACGCCGCACCGTTTGGCCGCGGAGCTGGCCGACGCGCGCGACGTGTGGGGCGACCGCGACGCGGCGTTGGCGCGCGAGCTGACGAAGGTCCACCAGGAGGTAATCCGCGGCACGTTGAGCTCGATAGCCGACGTCGCACGCTCGAGGCAGCTTAAGGGAGAGATGACGCTGGTGGTCGCGGCGGCGGCCAAAGCGCCGGACCCGGCCTCCGCCGTCAAACTCGCGCGCGCGCTCGCGGCGGAGGGGTTGTCGGCGACCCGCGCGGCTGCGGTAGCGGCGCGCACGTTCAACGTATCCAAGCGCGCCGTATATAAAGAACTGGCCCGGGGGTAGGGCGCGGCGGCGTTTGAGGTTGAAACGAAACGTCGCGTATGTTAGACTTAAACTCTTTAAAATTTGCCGGAGACCGGCCGCTTTATGTTTCTATTATTATGGTTCGAGCGGTTCGGGCGGGTAATTATATACCTGCTCGAGGACATCGGCGGCACGACGATACTATTCGTTAAGGCCGTCGGCTACGCCTTTAAGCGGCCTTTCAAGCCGGCGCGTATAATCGAACAGATGGTCCGGATCGGCGTCGACTCCGTGCCGGTGGTAATACTGACGGCTGTCTTCACCGGCATGGTCCTGGCGCTGCAGGCCACCTATCAAATAGCGAAGTTCGGCGCCGACATATACATCGGCGGCATCGTCGGCATCTCGATGACGCGCGAGCTGGGGCCGGTGCTCACGGGGCTAATGGTCTCGGGGCGGGTGGGGGCCGCCATCGCCGCGGAGATCGGGACGATGAAGGTCACCGAGCAGGTGGACGCGTTGGAGACGCTCGCCACCAACCCCGTTCAGTACCTGGTAATGCCGCGCGTCGTCGCCGCCCTCATTATGTTACCAACGCTCACCGCGTTGGCGGACTTCGTCGGCATCGCCGGCGGCTACGCCATATCGACGACGACGCTCGGCATAAACCCCAGCGTCTATATCGAAAAGATGAACCAACTGGTCCACGTGAGCGACCTCCTAATCGGCCTTTTAAAAACCGTCGTCTTCGGCGGGATAATTTCCATCGTCGGTTGCAACCAGGGCTTCAAGGCCCAGGGCGGCGCGGAGGGCGTGGGCCGCGCGACCACGATATCGGTCGTCACTTCCTGCATACTAATCCTGTTGTCCGACGTGTTCCTGACAGGCCTCTTCGTGGGCAGCAACTATTAACGGAAAACGGTCAATCGCAGCCCGATAACGTGCGTGATAATAAGGCTCTCGTCGCTGGGCGACGTATTATTGGCGTTACCGGCGCTGGGCCCGGTGGCGAAGGCGACGGGGGCGTCGCTGGCGTTCGTAACGCGGCAGGAGTGGGCGCCGCTCGCGGCGCGTCACCCCGCGGTGGACGTCGTCGCGACGATGCCGAGCCGGGGCGAAAAGGCCGAGGGCGCCGTTAACGAGCTGATACGCCGGCTGAACGAAGAAATAAAGCCGGACATAATATTGGACTGGCACGGCGTGCCGCTGGCGCGGTACGTCGCGAGCCACGTCAGCGCGTACGAGAAGTTCAGGTATCCCAAACACGCCGTCCGGCGTTGGCTCCTGGCGGCGCTCGGCATAGACCTCTTACCCAAACCGACGCCAAGGGTACCGGAGCTATACGCGCGCGCCGCGGCGAAGTGGGGGGTGAAGGGCCCGGACTGGTCGTTCCGGCTGGCGGAAGACGAGGCCGCGGCCGAAAAGCTCCGCCGGGACGGCCTGACGCCCGGTAGAGTGGCGCTCGCGCCGGCGGCACGCCACGCCGCCAAGGCCTGGCCCGCCGCGCACTGGCGCGAGCTGGCGCAGGCCCTCGCAGCCGAGGGGCACGGCCTCTTACTCCTGGGGGACGAAACCGAAAGGCCGCTGTGCGAAGAGGTCGCCGCGGGAATAGACGGCGCCGTCAACCTCGCGGGCCGGGTCGCCGTCGGCGAATTACCGGAAGCCCTTCGGGGCGCGGCGCTGCTCGTCGGCAACGACTCGGCGCTGAACCACCTCGCGCCGCTGGTGGACGTGCCGTGCCTGGCCCTCTTCGGCCCCACGTCGCCGCGGTTCGGGTTCGCGCCGTGGGGAACGCGCGACCGGACGATATACCTCGAGCTGCGGTGCAGCCCGTGCAGCAAACACGGCCGCCGGCCTTGCTGGCGCGCGCGGCGCCGTTGTATGGAGGATATCCAACCGGCGGCGGTGGCCGCGGCGGCGCGCGAGATGCTGGGGGCGGTATGAAGGACGGGCCCCGGGTGCTCGTTATCCAAACGGCGTTCCTGGGCGACGTCGTTTTAACAACGCCGTTGTTCCGGGCGTTGAAAGGGCTCTGGCCCGACTCGCACCTGGCGGCGCTGGTGATACCGGAGACGGCGCCCGTCTTGGAGCAGCTGCCGGCGCTGGACGAAATAATAGTCCACGACAAACGGGCCGGCGGCCCGGGCGAGCTCGGGAGGGTAATAAAAGAGGTACGCGCGAGGGAGTGCGACGTCGTCGTGTCGCCGCATCGCTCCGCGCGCTCGAGCCTGATAGCCTGGACGTCGGGCGCGCCGCGGCGCGTAGGCTACCGCGAGAACGCGCTGTCGTTCCTGTATACGGAACGCGTCCCCAGGCCGCTCGAGCGTCACGAAGCGGGGCGGATACTCGCGCTGGCGGAGGCGATGGGGAGCCGCGACGCGGACCCCGGGCCGACGCTGGCCCTCGGCGACGACGAGCGGGAGGCGGCCCGCGCGGCCGCGCGTGCCAGGCCGTACGTCGTGATATCGCCGTCGTCGGCCTGGCCCACGAAGCGGTGGACGGCCGAAGGGTTCGCCGCGGTAGGCGACTACTTGGCGGCGCGCGGCTACGGCGTCGTAATAACGGGGGGCCCGGGCGAAGGCGACGAGGCGGCCGCTACGGCCGAGGCCATGGAGGCGCCCGCCGTCAACCTGGCCGCGAAGACGACGGCGCGCGAGCTGGCCGCGCTCGTGGCGGAGGCGGCGCTGGTGGTATCCAACGACAGCGCGCCGGTGCACGTCGCCTCGGCGTTCGACACGCCCACCGTGGCGGTGTTCGGCGCCACGGTCCCGGCGCAGGGGTTCGCGCCGCTGGCCGGCCGGTCGGCGGCGGCCGAGGTTCCGGATTTGCCCTGCCGGCCGTGCGGCGACCACGGCGGCCGTACGTGTCCGGAAAAACATTTTCGTTGTATGGTGGACCTCTCGCCGGCCGACGTCATCCGCGCCGTCAACGCGGTTATGAGCTAACGAGGCCGGTTCGAAAAGGAGGTAACGTTTGCCCAAGAGGACTTATCAACCGTCGCGGCGCCGCCGCGGCCGCGTTCACGGTTTCCGGCGGCGTATGGCCAAGCCGGGCGGCCGTCGCGTCGTGCGTCGGCGCCGGGCGAAGGGGCGCAAGCGCCTAACGGTATGACGCGGCCTTGGCCGGTAACGACGAACGAGGCTTCCGCTTCCCGCGGGCCGTGCGTATGCGGCGCCGGCGGGACTTCGCGCGCACCATCCGCGACGGCCGGACCGTCGCCCGGGAGGCGTTCGTCATCCACTGCCTTCCGGTCCCCGGCGAGGGGAGGTTGCTGGGCGTAGTATGCGGCCGGCGCGTGGGGAAGGCCGTGGTGCGGAACCGCGTAAAGCGGCGCCTCCGCGAGATCTTCCGGACCCACCCGGAACACTTCCGGGACGGCTTCTGGTTCGTCGCGGTGGCCAGGCCGCCGATAGCCGGCGAAAACTTCAAGACGTTGGAGGAAGACGTCGTCGCGGCGCTGGCGGAGCTGACCCGCGGCAAGCATGAACAAGTTAAAGAGAGCGATTGACGCGGCCGCAAAGGCGTTCATCGTCGCCTTCGTTCGCGCGTACCAGCTCGCGGTGGGGCCGCTGATGCCGATGAGCTGCCGCTTCGAGCCGTCGTGCTCGAGGTACGCGCTGGAGGCCGTCCGCAAGCACGGGCCGTGGCGCGGGTCCGCGCTCGCGGCGTTGCGCGTAATCCGCTGCAACCCCCTTAACGCCGGCGGTTACGACCCGGTGCCGTAGCTCGAGCCGAGGTACAATATGAAACTTTCGGGCCAACAACGCATGATCCTGGCGCTCTTCGTCGCCGCGGCGGTGATGTTCATTTACTCCACCTTCTTCGGCCCCAAACGAGAAAAAAAGGAAGCGCCCGAGCAACCGGCCCCGGCCGAGACCGTCGCGAAAACGCCGCCGGAAACGGCCGCCCCCGGAACGGCCGCCCCCGAGACGACCGCCGCCGAGACGGCCGTCGCCGAAACCGCCGCTCCCCCGGCCACGACGGAGAAGCCCGCCCCCGCCGCGCCCGCCAAGGTGCCCGAACGCGTCAAGACCGGCGCCCGCGCCGTCGTAACGACGCCGTTGTACGTCGCGACCTTCGAAGACGCCGGCCTCGTTCGCCTGGAACTCGCCCAATATCCTCCCGACGAGGACCAACTCCTATTCGCGCGTTTGGATGAGGCCGGGGCGCCGCCGTACGCGCCCCTGGTCGAAGCGAGCGAGAACGCCCGTTGGGAGGTTGACCGCACGACGTTGAACGTCGGCGCCGGCAAAACCGGCAAGCTCGTGTTCAAACTGGTGGACGGCGAGCGCGTAGCCGCCCGCGCCGAGTACGTCTTCCGCGGCGACGACTACGAAGTGGCCGCTAACGTCGTCGCCGCCGAGGAGGACAAACCGGTGACGCTGTCGACGGGCTCGTTCGTCAAGGCCGAGGAAGACCCCAAAGAAGTGGGTGAAATCTCGGTCGACGCGCTGGTCGATACCAAGAAAATCCGCGACAAGCTCTCCGGCAAGGACGAGGTCAAAAACTACCGCGGCGACATCCCGTGGGCCGCCCTGCGCAGCAAGTACTTCATCATCGCCGCCGTCGCGCCCCAGGGCGAGGAGCTGACGGTGACGCGCGCCAAGAACGACACCCTCGCCGGCACGTACCTCCTCAAGCGCGGCGGCGACTACAAGATCTATTTCGGCCCCAAGGGGTACGACCGGCTGAAGGAATTCAAGGTCGGCCTGGAGCGAACGGTCGACCTCGGCTGGTCCATCATCGGCGTCATCGCCGCGCTGATGCTCCGCCTGATGATCCTACTCAACGGTGTCGTCCACAACTACGGCGTGACGATAATCGTATTCTCATTTATTATCAAATTGCTAACGTACTGGCCCACCGCGATCCAGCTGAAATCCTCGCAGCGGATGCAGGAGATCCAGCCCATCCTCAAGCAGCTCCGCGAGCAATACAAGAGCGACCCGCAGCGTCTGAACGCCGAGACGATGGCGCTGTACAAGAAGTACAAAATCAGCCCGTTCGGCGGCTGCCTCCCCCTCGTGCTCCAAATCCCCATCTTCTGGGGGATGTTCAACGCCCTGCGCAACGCCATCGAGCTCAAGGGGGCGCCGTTCCTCTTCTGGATAACGGACCTCTCTCAACCCGACGTCTTGTTCGAGTTGCCGTTCACCATCCCGCTGGTCAACATCGGCTCCGTCAACATGCTGCCCATAATAATGGGCGTCACCTGGGTCCTGCAGAACAAGTTCACCATGCCGGGCAAGGGCGGCGTTAAGTCCGAGCAGCAGAAGCTCATGGCGTGGCTGCCGGTCGTCTTCACCTTGCTCTTCTACAATTGGCCGTCGGGGCTCGTGCTCTACTGGACCACCAACCAGCTGTTCACTATGGGCCAGATGTTCATAATGCGGAAGTCTATGCGGCCACTGGAGGCCAACGACTAAATGCGTACCGTCGAAGTGGAAGGGAATTCGCGCGTGGACGCGACCCGCCGGGCCCTCGAGATCCTGGGCGCCGACGTGGACGACGTCAAGGTCGAGGTTCTACGCGAAGAGCCGCGCGGCATACTGGGCTTTTTGGGGTTCAAGCACGTCACGGTCCGCGTCACCCTCGTCGAGGAGAACGTCCTGGAGGAAGCCGCGGAAATCATCAACCGCATCGTGTCCTTCTTGCCGGTGCCGGTCGAAGCCCGCGTCGAGATGCACAAGCACGGCGTTCAGCTCGAGCTCGCGGGCCACGAGCTGCGCCAGTTCCAGAAAGAGGACGACATAGCGGACGCGCTGGCCCACATCCTCGAGCTCATCATAAACCGCCGCGCCAAGAATAATATTACCGTCAAGGCCTCCTTCGCCGAGGACAAGCTCTCGCGCGAAGAGGAGCTGCGGCGGCTGGCGCGCGTTACCGCCGACCGGGTGGTTTTGCACCGGAAGGAGGAGGCGCTCGCCCCCATGACGCCCCGCGACCGGCGTACGGTCCACATGACGCTCGAGCGCGACGACCGCGTCGTGACCGAGAGCGCGGGCAACGGCAACAAGCGCCACGTCGTCGTCCACCCCGCCGCGACCAGGCGCAAACGGCCGCCCGAGGCCGCCGGCAAGCCCAAGGCCGAACGCCGCGCCCGGCCGCCGAGCAAGCCGCGCGCCCGACCGTCCGAACCCGAAAAGGCCGGCGCCAAACGCTCCAAGAGCCCGCGCCGCCGCCGCCGCGGCAAACCCAAGGGCGGCGGCCCGGACAAAAAACAACCGCCCTCCTAACGGGCGGCGAGCCGATATTATTTAAAATCGTATCCCGCCGGCGACGGCGGGATATCTGTCTGAATATAAGTGTATAGAAATCCGTAAGTGTTCCGGGACGGCGACACCATAGCCGCCGTAGCGACGCCCCCCGGCCGGGGCGCGCTGGCCGTAATACGCCTCAGCGGCCCGGCCACGCGCGCCATAGCCGACAAGGTATTCCGCGCCCGGGCCGCCGCCGCCCCCCGCGTCGCCCGCGTCGGCGAGCTGGTCCACCCCGCCACCGCCGACCTCGTCGACCGCGCCGTCCTCGTCCTCTACGCCGCGCCCAACTCCTACACCGGCGAGGATATGGCCGAGCTCACCACCCACGCCGGCCCGGCCGTGCTGGAGGCCGCGCTGGAGGCGCTGTACGCCGCCGGCGCCCGCGCCGCCGAACCGGGCGAGTTCACCTGGCGCGCCGTCGGCAACGACAAGCTCGAGCTGACCGCGGCGCAGGCCGTGGCCGACCTGGCCGACGCGCGCACCGCCGAGGCTCGAGCCGACGCCCTCCGCCGCCTGGCGGGCGAGCTATCCGATAAAATCAACGCCGTGCGCGAGCGCGTCCTCTCCGCCCGGGCCCTGCTCGAGGCCGCGCTGGAGTTCGAGCAGGACGTCTCGAGCGAAAAGGTCCTGACGATGGTGGCCGCCGCGGAGGCCGGCGCCCGGGAGCTCGTCGCCGCGAGCCGGGACCGCGCCGCGCTGGTGGAGGGCCTCACCGTCGCCATCGCAGGCCGCCGTAATGTCGGCAAGTCCACCCTCTTCAACCGCCTGCTGGGCGAGGAGCGCGCGATCGTGACGCCCCAAGCCGGCACCACCACCGACCGCATCGACGCGCCGTACATCGCCGGCGGCATCCTCTTCCGCCTCTCCGACGGCGCGGGCCTGGACGCGAAGGGCTGCGACGAAGTCGAACAGGAGGGCATTCGCCGCGCCCGGGCGTTCGTGGAGGAGGCGGCGTACGTGATATGGCTGGACGACGGCTCGCGGCCGCCGCCGCGTAAGTACCCGATGGTCGCGCCCGAGAAGCTCGTCCACGTCGTGAACAAGTGCGACCTGCCGCTGGCGGCGGGGTGGCCGCAGGCGCTAAGCCGGAAGGGCCGCTTCACGATATCGGCCAAGACGGGCCGCGGCGTCGACAAGGTGGTGGCGGAGCTGGTCCGCCGCTCGAGCGCGCGGGACGCTCGAGCCGAGGAGGGGCCGGCTAAACTGTCGCTCTCCGCTCGAGAACGTCGATTACTGGAAGAGGCGGCCGACGCCCTGTACCGCGCCGGCGAGCACCTCGCCTCGAGCGGTATTGAGGAGTTGGGGGCGGAGGAGCTGCGTTTGGCCTCCGACGCCCTCGGCCGCATCGTCGGCGCCATCGATATAGACGAGATCTACGGCGAGATATTCAGGCGGTTCTGTATTGGGAAGTGAAGGAGGAGAGATGGACGGAAAAAACTGTTGGTGCGGAAGGGACGCGGAAACAAAAGAAGGAGATTGTATTTTCCATGCGTCTATAGATAAAAAGAAACCTAAGGATTTTTGGGAAAGATTCGAAATATACTTCGAAGAAACACTTGAGGAATACGAGGAAGCGGAAACCAAAGCCGTTATATTATTCGATTGTTCGTATTTCGTATTCCCACCTTTCGGAGAATGGAAATTTCCCAAAGAAATACCTTTTCATATTGTTTTTACTAACGCCGTATTCTACGGCGATGCGGAATTCGCGGGGATCGAGTTTAAAGGGCAAGCCTTATTCGTTGAAACACAATTCCACCCGTGTCCGGAATTCCTTCTAATAAAAATGTATACCACGATGGGTACGTTCGAATACCCAGGCTTCGCGAATTTTAGCGGGTCGTTATTTTCCTTAAAAGCGAATTTCGCGGATTCGAAGTTTTTTTGTGTAGCGGATTTTCGAAAGGGGCGGTTCTTGGCCGAGGTTAATTTTAGGGGGGCCGAATTCCATGAAAACGCGGATTTCAAGTTGAGGGTTTTCGAAGGTGAAACGAATTTCAACTTCGCGGAATTTGAGAGAGGTGTTTATTTCAACGGTTCGTCGTTCACGAAAAAAGTTGAATTCGGTAAGGCGGTATTTAAACGGGAAACTTTTTTCTCCGGGTCGGAATTTAGAAATAAAGGAGTTTTCGCGGGGACTGAATTCTACGACTATATATATCTTGAACAAGTAGTAAAGGAATTCGAACGCGACGCGGATGGGAATATAGTTAAAGTCGGAGGGGGCTCGAAAAAAGTTAAAGATGGTGAAGCGTGCATAGATTTCGTCTATAACCGTTTCTTTGATAAAGCTAAAGTTTATACTTATAAAACGTCGGTAAGGAAATGGCGCTTTGAAGGCACTTACGCTATAAAGGACCCGGGTATTTTCGGATTCGAGGAAACAGTTTGGAAAACCGAAGGAGATAAAAGAAAAACCGTCTACGAAGAAGAGCTTATCGGCTCCGAAGATATTACGTACGAAAGGGTCGGGGAAATCTACCGTTTATTACGGTTAAATTTCGAATCCCGGCTTGCTTATGAAAAAGCATCAGATTTCCATGTTGGTCAAATGGAGATGTTGCTTTTAGACTCGGACGTTCCGTTATCGAAAAAAGTATTCCTTTTGGCCTATCGGTTAATAAGTAATTACGGGGAAAGCGTTTTGCTGCCCCTCTTTTGGTTAATCTACTTCGCCGCGATATTCGCGTGTTTTTGGTCCTACTTAGGTTTCTACCCCGAAGTCGGGGGACCAAAGTGCTACGATTTTTACGCCGCAATACTCCATACGATGAAAACCTATTTCACGTTACCATCCGGTGATGTTCCGGTAACCGAATTCCTAATGGGCATCGCTCAGCGGCTAGTCGGGGGTACTTTCATTACGTTCGCGATCTTAGCCTTAAAGCGAGCTTTCAAACGTTAGAGAAGTGCCGTCGGGTGTTACCACCCGACGGCCCTCAAGCGGCAGGTGGTAACACCCGCCGCCACTAAAAGACGCCTGCCACCACCCAGGGGTTAAGGACGGCCCCGGCAGGCGGGAACGCCTACCCCACACCAGGTGGTAACACCTGCCGCCACCCGGGGATTAAGGAGTGCGTCAGTTTGTAAAAACTGACGCCACATATAGGGATTATGTGGACTTACCCCCAAACGTACGACGTCATCGTGGTGGGCGGCGGCCACGCCGGCGTCGAGGCCGCCCGGGCCGCGGCCGCGATGGCCTGCCGGACGCTGCTCCTCACCGGCCGCTTCGACACCATAGGGTTGATGTCCTGCAACCCCGCCGTCGGCGGCGTCGGCAAGGGCCCCCTCGTCAAGGAGGTCCACGCCCTCGGCGGCGCGATTGGCCTGCTGGCGGACGCCGCGGCGGTCCAGGGCCGGACGTTGAACCGCTCCCGGGGCCCGGCGGTCCGGGGGACCCGCCTCCAGTGCGACCGCGACGAATATCGCCGGCGGGCCCGGGGCCTATTGGAAAAAACGGCCCACCTCGAGCTCCGCCAGGCGACGGTTACGGCCATAGCCGCGGGCGACTCGCGCGTCGAGGGGGTAATCGCCGGCGACGTCTTCTTCCCCGCCCCGGGCGTAGTCCTCACGCCCGGGACGTTCCTTAATGGCCTGCTGCATTTCGGCATGCGCCGGGAGGAGGGAGGCCGCGTCGGCGAACCGCCGGCGGCGGGCCTATCGGATTCGCTGCGGGAGCTCGGTATGGATATCGGCCGCCTCAAGACCGGCACGCCGCCCCGCGTCAAGGCGAGCTCGGTGGACCTAAACAAGACGCAGGTCCAATATGGCGACGAACCGTGTCCGGCGTTCACGAAGCCCTATTTAAAAATTAAACAGCTCCCCTGCTACGTAACGTACACCAACGAGCGGACGGCGAAGCTGCTGACGGACAACCTCGAGCGCTCGCCGCTGTTCCGGAAGGTCATCGTCGGCGCCGGGCCGCGGTATTGCCCGTCCATTGAGGATAAGGTGGTGCGCTTCGGCCGCGAGCGCCACCAGCTCTTCCTCGAGCCCGAGGGCCGCCGCCTCGACGAGTTCTACGTAAATGGCTTCGCGACCAGCATGCCGGTGGACGTGCAGGAGGCGGCGCTGCGAACGGTCGCCGGCCTGGAGGACGTCTGGATGACGCGCGCCGGCTACGCCGTGGAGTACGACTTCGTCCCGCCGCGCCAGCTCGAGGCGACGCTGGAGGCCAAGGCCGTCCCGGGCCTCTACTGCGCGGGGCAGATAAACGGCACCTCCGGCTACGAAGAGGCCGCGGCGCAGGGGCTGGTCGCCGGCATAAATGCCGCGCTCGCTTGCCGCGGCGACGAGCCGTTCGCGCTCCGCCGCGACGAGGCGTACATAGGCGTCCTGGTCGACGACCTCATCACGAAGGAGCACGTCGAGCCGTACCGCATGTTCACCGCCCGGGCGGAGTATCGCCTGCGCCTCCGCGAGGACAACGCCGACGACCGCCTCCTGGAGTACGGGTATCGGTTCGGCCTGGTCAAAGCGGCGCGGCGCCGGGCGCTGGCCCGATTCCGGGAGGAAGTCGCTACGCTACGTAAGACGTTGGAAGAGCGGAAGGTGGGCGAGGGCGCAAGCCGCAAGGCCGCGGCGGAGATGCTCAAGCGCCCCGAGATTTCTCTGGAATATTTAGCCGAAGAATTGCCCGAACTTGCGGCCTTCGGCGAGGCGGCGCGGGCCCGCGTCGAGACGGATATCAAATACGAGGGGTACGTCCGGCGGCAGGAGGACGAGGCCGCGGCGCTCGCGGCCTACGAGGAAGCGGCGCTCCCGGAAACGCTCGACTACTACCGCTTTACGGGCCTCTCGAAAGAGGCGCGGGAGACGCTCGAGCGCGTCCGGCCGGCGACGCTCGCCCGGGCGTCGCGGCTGCAGGGCGTCACGCCCGCGGATTTGATAATCCTGCTGCGATATATTAAGGGAAAACGCGGTTGACAGGCCGCGCGGCCGGAGTTAATATGCCGACGTGGGTACGCGAACAGCTCGAGCCGACGTCGGCTTTTTTGTGGATAAATACCTGGCCGAAACGGGCGAAAAGGCGCGGGGGAAGTTTAAAAAACTCGCCGCTCTCCACGAAAAATACCGCAAACGGGCAAAGCTCTCGGCGTCGCTCGAGGCCGAGGCGTACGTCGTCCATTTGGTCCTCGACAGCTTGAAGTTGCAAGAATTAGCGCCGCCCGGGCCGGCCGAAAGGCTGGCGGACGTAGGCTCCGGCGGGGGGTACCCGGGCCTGCCGCTCGCGATCGTGCGGGAGGATTTGAAAATAACGTTAATCGAACCTTCCCCGCGCAAAGCGGAGTACTTGCGGCTGGCCGCCGCCGAGCTCGAGTTGGGGAACGTCACCGTGGACGCGCGGTCGGCGGAGGAGCTGGCCGGAAGCGGCTTCGACATAGTTTGCGCGAAGGCCCTGGCTCGAGCGGACGCCGCGTTGAAATTGTCGCTGCCGCTGGTCAAAGCGGGGGGCCGGGCGGCCCTCTTCCTGGGGAACGTGGCCGAGGAACGGCTTAGCGATTTGGAATCCGAGACGCGCGCCGCCGGCGGGCGCTTGGCCAATATACACCGATATAATTTGCCGACGCTGGCGCGGCCGCGCCTCCTCGTCGAGGTGATTAAGGATTAGGTTTCACGTGAAACGTCCGCGGGGAATATATACAGTTCTAGCCGTTTTAGTAATGGCGGCCTCGGCTAACGTAAGCGCGGAGGAAATTTCGGCCGAGGATGCGAAGTATAAAGCGCTTTATCTGCTGGCGATGGACCCGCCGGACTATTACGGCGAGGGATATATCGAGAGGATATCGACGCCAAAAATTTATTACAGCTGGGACCGGTCGCGGAAATACTACGTATTCTATACGTATATAGGCCCCGGCGACATGCCGACGTGGGCGGACCTAGAGAAGTACGCCCGGGATAATTGGGCTCACGCGTTCGAAAAGAAGGCCAAGCCCCAATTCGACATTTCCCGAATAGACAATTTCGTTATCCCGGCCTCGAAGAAAGAGTACATCTACAACCCGAATCCGTACGGCCCGCCTCGCGTTATCCTCGGCCGTGGCCTAGCGGACTGGGCCATCAAACTAGAATACCCCGACATGCCGTACGAATACACCCGGACCGTAATCGAACTCCACGAACCCTTTTTCGAATACCGTTTCAAAGGCCCATTAAAAATTCAAATCAGGTACGTATGGCACGAGCACGTTTACACCCTCAAAGAATTGGGTTGGGGTGTCACGTCCGCCGCCGAGAAATATAAGAAAAGGGAACGGGATATTAAACTCCCCCGAATCTTCAAGTCCCATTGGCTCGACCCGAACGCGCCATCGGGGCACTAACTTTAAGGTCTACCGCTCCACTTACGTTTCACGTGAAACGTAAACGCTGATATGAAGAAGTTCGTCGCGATCGCGAACCAGAAGGGCGGCGTCGGCAAGACGACCACCGCCGTCAACCTCGCCGCCGCCCTCGCGGCGGCGGAGCGGCGCGTCCTGCTGGTGGACTGCGACCCGCAGGCCAACGCCACCTCGGGCCTGGGCGTCGACCGCAACGCGCTCGCCGCCACGACGTACGAGCTGCTGCTGGGCGAGGCCACGCTCTCGGACGTCGTCGTCGAGGCCGGCGTCCCGGGCCTCAAGCTCGCGCCCGCCCACCCCCGGCTGGTCGGCGCCCAGCTCGAGCTCGCCGACGCCGAGGACCGCGAGGCGCGACTCAAATTTAAATTAAAAGAGCTCACGAACGAATACGACTATATACTCATCGACACGCCGCCCTCGCTGGGCCTCCTGACCGTGAACGCCCTCGTGGCCGCGGAGTCGGTGCTCCTCCCCATCCAGTGCGAGTACTACGCGCTGGAGGGCGTGGGCCTGTTGATGGAGACGCTGGCGCTGGTGCGCGAGCGGCTCAACCCGTCGCTCGACGTCGACGGCGTTCTGCTCACCATGTACGACGGCCGGACCAACCTGTCGGAGCAGGTGGCGGCGGAAATTCGCCGCTACTTCGGCGGGGCCGTCTTCCGGACCGTCATACCCCGCAACGTGCGGCTGGCCGAGGCGCCCTCCTTCGGCCTGCCCGTCCTTTTGTACGACGCCGCCTCGAGCGGCGCGCAGGCGTACCTCGCGCTCGCGCGGGAGGTTTTAGAAGATGGCCGCTAAGAAAGTGCTGGGGCGGGGGTTGGAGGCGCTGATACCGCCCGGCGCCGGGGAAGGCGTCGCCGGCCGCGAAATCGCCGTAGACTTGATAAAGCCCAACCCGCGTCAACCGCGCCGCCGCTTCGGCGCCGAGGAGCTGGCGCAGATGGCGGCCTCCATCCGCGAGCACGGCGTCCTGCAGCCGCTCGTCGTGCGCCGCGCCGGCAAGGGTTACGAAGTGGTCGCCGGCGAACGCCGCCTGCTGGCCGCGCGCAAGGCCGGCCTGAAGGCCGTTCCCTGCGTCGTCCGGGCCGTCCCCGACGAGATGTTGCTGCCGCTGACGCTGGTGGAGAACCTGCAGCGCGAGGACCTGAACGCGGTCGAGGAGGCCGCGGCGTTCAAGGTCCTGGTAGCCGAGTACGGCCTGAGCCACGAGGCCGTCGCCCGGGCGGTGGGTAAAAGCCGCGCCGCCGTCTCGAACGCGCTGCGGCTGCTCGAGCTCGCGGCGCCGGTGCTGGCGATGTTGGAGGAGGGCAAGCTCAACGCCGGCCAGGCGCGGCCTTTGGTAGGCGTCGAGCCGAAGTCGCGCCAGATAGCGCTCGCCCGGCGCATAGGCCGGGAGAACCTTTCGGCGCGGCAGGCCGAAGCGCTGGCTAAGCGGGCGGCGCCCAAGGGCGGCCGCCGTCCCGCCGCGGCGACGCCGTACCTCGACGACCTCGCCGCCCGGCTCGAGAAGTCGCTCGCGACCAAGGTAACGATAACCGGCTCGGCGAAGCGCGGCACCGTCAATGTCCACTACTACAGCGCCGAAGATTTGAATCGGCTGGCGGAAGCGATGTTAAAGAAGGGTTAGTTGAAAATGCCGATGCGCAACGTCCTGGCGATGATATTCGCCGGCGGCCGGGGCGACAGCCTGCTCGCCCTCTCCCGCGTCCGGGCCAAGGAGTCCGTCCCCTTCGCCGCCCACTACCGCCTTATCGACTTCACGCTCTCCAACCTCGCCCAGTCCGGCATAACCAACGTCGGCGTCCTCACGCAGTACCTCCCCGAGTCGTTGAAAGCCCACATCGGCATCGGCAAGCCGTGGGACCTCGACCGGCGGGACGGCGGCATCCGCCTGCTCGAGCCCTACTACCGCGGCGGCGAGACCCACTGGTACGAGGGCACCGCGGACGCGCTGGCCCAAAACCTGGAGGTCGTCGACGACGAGCGGTTCGAGTACGTGGTCGTGACGGGCGGCGACGGCGTATACAAAATGGACTACAGGCCGCTGCTCGACTTCCACGCCGTCTCGCCCGCGAACGTAACGCTCGTTGTGAAAAAGATGCCCCCGGCTGAAACCCCTCGATACGGCGCAGTGGAAATAGGCCCCGGCAACGTCGTCGCGGCGTTCGGCAAACCCGCGCCGGCCGGAAGGCCCTGGTACGCGTTTATGGACATATACGTCTTCGACCGGCCTTTCCTCGTAAAAAAATTAATCGAGGTGGAGACGCGGGGCGGCACCGACATCGCCGCCGAAATAACCGTGCCCGCCGTCGCGGCGGGTAACGTCGCCGCGTATCGGTACGACGACTACTGGGCCCGCATAGACACGGTTGACGACTACTACGACGTTACCTTCGAGTGCCTGGCCGAGAACCCGACCTGCGATTTCGACGACCCCGGCTGGCCCATATACACCAAACTGCCGGACGACCCTCCGGTGAAATTCGGGCCGGAGGCGGAGGTGGTAAATTCCCTTATAGCGGACGGGTCCATAATAAACGGCCGCGTGGAAAACTCGGTGCTGTTCCGGCGCGTCTACGTCGAAGCGGGCGCACGGGTAAAAGACTCGATTATTTTGGACGGGACGCGGGTGGGGGCCGGCGCGTCGTTGGACCGGTCGATATTGGATAAATTAGTCCGGGTGGGGCCGGGCGCCCGCGTCGGCGACGACGTCGGCGAACCGCGGCCCAACGAGAATTTCCCGGAACAGCTGAGCCGCGGGATAACGTTGATCGGCAAGAGGGTGCGGGTACCAGCGCGTTTCGCCGTCGGGAGAAACTGCCTGCTCGGCGTCGGCACGAACGAAAGAACATTAGCGGATTTCGGCCGGTCTATGCCGAACGGCGCTTCCGCGAACGTTGCCGGTTAAAAAAACCTTTTAAATGAACGCACGTAATCAATTCAATATGCGTGTTTTCCTGAAAAAAATACTTGACAAGGGCCGTAGAGTATTTTAAATTCGACGCGTATCGGCACGTGTTAAATTACGGCGGCGCGGAAATTTAGCCGCGCTAATTAAGCGCAATATGAAACGTCCCGGGAGGGTTGGCGACAAGAAGCGTTCGAAGCCGTCCCGCGCACAGGGACGGTTGACCCGTTGCAAAAAGGGCCCTCAACAGGAGGTGACGCAAGATGAAGCGGGTATGTATGACGATCGTAGTAGCTGTGGCGGCGACGGCGTGCTTCACCGACGCCAGCTCCGGATGGTTACAATATAAAACCCCCACCGAAAAAGACATTAACGCCGTAGCGTTCGTCAACGACAACAACGGTTGGGCCGTCGGTTACTGGGGCGAGATACTGCACTACCGCAACGGCCGATGGGCCATAAATTACACGTGGCCCACGCAGTACCTCCAGGACGTAGCCTTCGGTACCGCGAATTTCGGCCTCGCCGTAGGCTACCAGGGCAGCGGCGCCGTCTTCAACGGCACCAATTGGAAGTTCGCCGGTATGCCGACGAACCGCAATATCTTGGGCGTCGTTATCCCGCCCGGCCAAAATTCGGTGGCCTGGGCCATAGGGGAACGCGGCACCATCTTCCGTTGGACCGGCGGGAACAAAGGCGCGTGGAGCCGGTGGGACATAGGGGTCCTCGCCGCCCTCCACGACATCCACTTCTCGAGCGCGGACGACGGTTGGTTGTGCGGCAACAACGGCAAAGTTTTCCACTTCGCGAACGCGGAATGGACCGCAGTCAGCGCCGCGACGACCACGAACTTCTTCTGCATCTACGCCCTATCCGAGAATAACGTGTGGGCCGGCGGCGCCGGAGGCTACCTCTTCCACTACGAAGGCATAAGCTGGGTACGGGTCGCTACGCCCACCACGGCCGCCATCCGCGAAATGGCGTTCACCGGCCCGATGGAAGGTTGGGCGGTATGCGACGACGGCGTCATCCTGCGCTACGACGGCGTGAGCTGGAAAAAACACGAAACCATCCCGCCGACGTCCGAGAGCTTCTCCGGCCTCTACATGGTCGACGGCGCGCACGGTTGGGCCGTCGGCACCAAGGGTACCATCTACGAGTACCGGAACTTCCCGGGCGTTGCGCCCGCTTCCGTAGGCCGGATTAAGGCTTTGATGCGGTAAAACGCCGCGCCGGCAACATTTGAAAAAAAGCGGCCCGCAAGGGCCGCTTTCCTATTCCACAGCCGCAGTCGGGGGAATGAGACGCTCCCGCCGCGCCCGCGATACCGATTTTTTACTTGTATCGCGAACGTCGTAGTATAAAATAGAGCCGTATGCGAAGTACCCTCGCCCTCATACTAGCCGGCGGCAAAGGCGAACGCCTGGCGGAGTTGTGCCGCCGGCGGACTAAACCCGCGGTCCCCATCGGCGGCCGCTACCGCCTCATCGACTTCACGCTCTCCAACTGCGTGAACTCCGGCATCTTCCACGTCGCGGTGCTGGCGCAGTACCGGCCGCGGTCCCTCGCGAAACACGTCGGCATAGGCCGCGCCTGGGACCTCGACCGCAGCTGGGGCGGCGTCGAGTTGCTGCAGCCGCATCTCGGCCGCGTCGATTCCGACTGGTATAAGGGAACGGCCGACGCGTGTTACCAGAACCGTCACTACGTCGCCGCGCGCAACTTCGCGTACGTACTGGTCCTCGCCGGCGACCACGTCTACGCCATGGATTACAACCTCCTGCGGCGCGTCCTCGACGTCAAGGCCGCCGACGTCGTCGTCGCGACGCTGCGGGTGCCGCGCCCGGATGCCGCGCGCTTCGGTACGCTTGAGCTCGCGCCGGACGGCCGTATCGTCGACTTCGAGGAGAAGCCGCCGGTCCCCAAATCCGATATGGTCTCGATGGGGATATACCTCTTCACGCGGGAGGCCTTTTTCGACGCCATGGCGCGCGTCGCCGAGGGGATGACGGACTTCGGCCGACACGTCATACCTTCCCTAATCGCCGACAAACGCGTCTACTGTTATATCTTCGAGGATTACTGGCGCGACGTCGGCACCGTGGACGCCTACTTCGACGCCAATATGGACCTTATAACGGAGCTGCCGGATTTCAACCTCTACGACGAAGCCTGGCCCATCCGCACGCCGAGCCGCGACTACGCCCCCGCCCGCTTTTACCCGGGCGGCTCCGCGGCGCGCTCGCTCGTCGCGGAGGGATGCAAAATTTTCGGGACCGTGCGCAACTCGGTCATCTTCCCCGGCGTGACCGTCGGCCCCCGCTCGGTCATCGAGTCCTCCGTCGTATTGGACGAGTGCCGCATCGGCGCCGATTGCCGCCTCGAGCGCGCCGTAATCGACAAAGAGGTTACGGTGGGCGACGGTTGCGTGCTCGGCGTCGGCGACGACTACCCGCCGAACCGCTTTTACGCCGAACAGCTTACGTCGGGCCTGGTCCTGGTAGGCCGGGAGAGCGAACTGCCGCCGAAGCTCCGTCTCGCCAGGAACGCGTGCGTCGAGTTCGGCGCCCGAGCACAAGACTTCGATACCCTCGACGTCGCCGCGGGAGAATACGTGCGCGCGCGTGGTTCGGCTTGCCCCCTGGACGCAGGCCGCCGGTAATGTTATATTGTAGGGTAGAATAATGATTAAGGGTTTACGAGTATCCGTCGCCTTCGCCGCGACGGCGGTTGCGGCCGTTGCCGCCCCCGGCGACATCGTCGCGAGTTTCCAGATACCGGAGCTTTCGCTGAACGGCCCCCGCGGCCTCGCCTTCGACGGCGGCGCCGAATACGCCGTGGCCGACAACCGCGGCCCGAAACAAGTTAGGATCCTGAGGTTCACCTTCGACGGCGCGAACGCCAGCGTCGAGAAGCAGTTAAATTGCCCGGCCGACGTCTACTGGGCGATGGACCTGGCCTGGCGGTCCGGGTCGCGCAACCGCATCTACGTCGCCGACGACCTGGAAACGCCGGAAGACCGGGCGAAGATAATCGTCCTCGACGCCGACACCGGCGGGCTGACGAACAAGTTCGACGGGCCGTTCCCGGCCGGTACTCACGTCAACGGCCTCACGTGGGACGGCTCCTACCTATACGCCTCCTCGTACGAATCCGCCCTCGTGTACCGGCTCACCAGCACCGGCTCGGTGCTGGCCTCGTTCGCCGCGGCCCACGCCAAAAACCAAGGCCTGGCGTTCGGCGGGAGAAACCTGTGGGTCGTTTCCGGCAGGCCGAACTACGACGCCCGCGAATACACCGCCGCCGGCACGCCCGTCGCGAGCTTCGCGTTTAACGTCAACGACGAATACGTGGGCGGCGCCTGCTTCGGCCGCCCCTCGCTCCAAACCATCTTCGTCTCCACCTTCACCGGCGAACGTTACGTCTACGAGATCGCGACCGACCCCCACGAGTACGGACCCTTCGTCGTGGCGCCGGCGAGCCTCGGCCGCGTCAAAGCCCTCTTCCGTTAGTTAAATAAAAACGGCTCGCGCCCGCGGGCGCGAACCCGTCCGGAGCGGCGTTCGGTTACGCAAACCGACGACCGCTACAACGCGGCGTAGTTTACGAGGCGAACGCCCGCCTCCTCCAACACGGCCCGCACCGCCGGCGAAGTGAGGGCGGCGAGCTCCCCCGCGCGGTCGTAACCGTCGGCGTCCGCGTCGTCGGCCGCCGCGGGGTGGCACAAAAGCTCCCACGTCCCCGGCCCGAGCCTCGCGACGGTCGCCGCCAACCGCTCGGCCGTGAGGGCGCCGGCCCATTCCTGGCCCTCCAGGCCGTCGGGCATCTTTAGGCCCGCCCGCCGGGCGCGGGCGCCGAAGGCCTCCGCGTACAATCTGACCGCGAGTTGGCGGCTCAGCCAGCGCCGTCCGGGCGGCCACAACCGGCACCGGCTCGAGCGAACGGCGCGTACGCCGAACTCGCGGGCGAGGTCCACTACGACGCCGGCTACGCCGGAGAAGTTGTGCAGGTGTTGGTGGCTGTCGAGGTGGGTGACGCGGACCCCCGCGCCCAGGACCTTCGCGAGCTGCGCGGCGAGCTCGGCGCGTACTTCGGCCGACGAAATTTTACCCGAAAGAAAACCGCGCGCGAAGGCGGCGGCGTTTTCGGGAAGCGCGCCGGCCGGACTTATCAGCGTCGGCGCCGCGCCGGGCTCGAGAACCGCGCGGCCGGCCGAAAGGGTCAAGTGTACGCCCACGCCGAGCTCCGGGAAATCGTCGAGTCGGGCCGCGGCGTCGTCGAAGGCCGCGCCGCCCGCCATCAGCGAAGCGGACGTCACTATTCCCTCGCGGCACGCCCGCTCGACGCCGCGGTTGATTGCCACGCTCGCGCCGAAGTCGTCGGCATTTACGATGAGCCGCACCGCGCGCCCCTCTCCCCACGCCACCATCAGTATTGGCTAAGCGAGCCGTCGCGCTTCGCCCGGGCGAGGGCCCACCGGAAACCCACGCCACCGGCGGCCAGCGCCGCGACCGCGAAGCCGCCCAGAATGATCATCGGCCTCGCCGCGGGCGCGGGCGTAGCGCCCCCCAGGACGGCGGACCGCCCTATGTCGAGCGCGTACGTCAACGGGATAAACGCGCCGACCGCCCGCAGCCAGTCGGGCAGCACTTCCACCGGGAAATACACCCCCGATAGGAGCGCCGCCAATTGTCCGAAGAAAAGGTTTATGGGATTGCCTTGCTTAAAAACGAGGAGAAAAGCCGCGGACAACATCCCCAGGCCGAAGTACGCGGCGACCGTAAGCGCGGTTACGGCGAAAAACAACGGAAACCCCGCGGGCCGAAACGAAACGCCGAACACGAGAGCCCCCAGAACGAGGTAGGCGATAAAACGCCCCGAGGAAACTATGTATCGGGACAACGAGGCCGCCGCTAAAATGCGAAACCCCCCGCCCCTTCGGCCGAGCATCGGCTCGAGCGTCCCGACGTATTGCTCGCTCGCGATGACCTGCGACAGCCCTCCCAAACCCGCGCCCACCAGAGTCTGCATCGCCAGGCCGACGATGACGAACGAGAAGTACTCGCCGCCGTACCGCGAAAGGTACATCGAGCCCAACCCGGAAAATACGCGACCCACGAAGAAGAATATGAGGAGGTAAAATAAAAGCGACGCCAAACCCATTATGAAAGAAAAGCGGTACGAGGCCAAGTTCAAAAAATCCCGCCGCACGAACGCGACCCATATCCGGAAGAGGCTAATCACCCGCGCCCCCCTGCAGGAGTGAAAGGTACGCCGTTTCCGTCGGCTCGGGAAGCCTTATCGCCGGCGACGCCCCGCCCTCGGCCAACACGCCGAAGGCCGCCGCAAGCGCCTGGGCCTCCGCCGGCTCGTCGAAGTATACGAAGCAAGTCTCCCGTCCGCGCTCCACCTCCACGTTGGCCACGTACCGCCCCAACGCGTCCACCGTGGCCGGCTCGAGCCGCGCCAGCCTCGCACCGTAGCGGGCGGTGGGCGTGCCGAGGACCTCGGCCGGCGGTCCGGCGGCCACCACGCGGCCGCGTACCAGCACTACGAGCCGGTCCGCGATCATGCGCGCCAACCACAATTGGTGCGTCGCGACGAGGGCGCCGCGCCCCTCGGCCTTTACGAGGTCGTCGTGCACGAAACGCGCCAACTCCAGCGTCGTAGGGTAATCCAGCTCACCGGCCAGCTCGTCCACGAGCAACAACGCCGGGTCGGGCAACAACGCCCGGGCGAAGGCAAGCCGCTGCCGCATACCGCCGGAATAGGTCCGCACCGGGTCGTCGGCGCGCGCCCCCAGGCCCACGCGCTCGAGCGCGGAAGCGACCCGGGCCCGGACCTCGCTCCCCGGTATGCCGAAAAGGACCGTAAAAAACCTCAGGTTCTCCGCGCCCGAGAGCCGCCAATAGAAACTCCGCTCGCCGCCGGCCACGAAACCTACCGACGCGGCTTCAACCTCGACCGTACCGGCGTCGGCGATTACCGCCCCCGCGGCGATCTTCAAGAGCGTCGTCTTACCGGCGCCGTTGGGGCCGAGCAGGCACACGACTTCGCCGGCCGCGACGTCCAAGTCCACTTCGCTTAGCGCCGTTATACGCGGCCTACGCGCCCAAGGTTTCAAAAGCGAAACCTGGCCGCGGTAAAATTTATCAACGCCCCTTAGCCGAACGTAAGGATTCATCGCGAGAAAGCCGAACGGACGATAACACGCCGTCGGGGTATAGTCAAACGACATAATCCGGGCTCGACCCGAGCCGCCGAATTTTTTTCTTGCAATCGCCCCGTAATATGCTATATTACGCGGCGTCGTAAGTGCCTGATTTTACTTGTTGATAAGCTGTTCAAAACTTCGGCGGCCTTAACCTTCCACGTGTCCCAACGCCGTCGGAAATACAACTCGCGACGCGCCTGCCTTTGTTAAAGGCAGGGCTTTTTAACCGGCATTAACAAAAAGATGAACCCCTCGCGAATCGTAAGGCGCTGCAAATAAAGTAGTTGGTAGCCTTAAAGGGCGTCGGGATTCGAATGGGAGTACCGGGAAACCGGCAGCCGGGTCAGGAGTCTTAACGCCGATGCACGTTTCGCCGAACTGGAGCAACCCGCCGTCGACCTCGGCCTTGCGCCGAAACGATTGTGGAAAACTCGGTCCGCCCCGCGCGCGCGGGGGCGGACGCCTGACCCGCTACCCGGCCGCTTTCTTGAGGAGGAGGTCGTGTCGGTGAAGTCGGCAAACGTAGAATCGCGCGTGTGGCGTGACATCTTCCGCCGCGTCGCGGGCGAATTGGGGCGGAAAGAGTGCGAGACGTGGCTTCGACCTACCGTATGTAAAGGCGTTACGGGTAGCGTTCTCCTCCTCGAGGTACCGAATAACCTTTACCGCGAATTTATAAAGGAAAAATATTTGGCCGTACTGGAGGCTAAGGCCCGCGAAGTTATGGGCCCGGAGGCCAAAGTCGACGTCGAGGCCGCGGTGGCCCAGGAAGGCCTGTTCCTCGGCGACGCCGCCGGCCCGGACGCTCCTCCCAAGTTCCCGGCCCCGAAGTTGTCCAAGTTAAACCCCCAGTACACGTTCGACACCTTCGTCGTAGGCCGGTCGAACTCCTTCTGCCACGCCGCCTGCCGGGCCGTGGTCCAGAACCCCGCCGCTCGGTACAACCCGCTGTTCATTTACGGCGGCGTGGGCCTGGGTAAAACCCACCTCCTCCACGCCATAGGCCACGCGACCGTACAAAAAGGCAACGGCGTTCGCATCTCGTACCTCTCGTGCGACCACTTCATGAACGAGATGATAGCCGCGGTCAAGAACAACCGGACCGACGCCTTCCGCCGGAAATACCGCAACGTCGATTTCTTACTCGTCGACGATATCCAGTTCCTGGCCGGTATGGAGGGCACCCAGGTGGAGTTCTTTCACACTTTCAACACGCTTTACGAAGCCGGCAGCCAGATAGTTTTGTCGAGCGACCGCGCGCCCAAAGACATACCCAAAGTCGAGGACCGCCTTCGAACCCGCTTCGAGTGGGGCCTTATTGCGGACATACAACCGGCGGACTATGAAACGCGCCGGGCCATCATCGCGAGCAAGGGCGAGCTCAAGGGCATCATCATAGCCGACGACGTCGCCGACCTCATAGCCAGCCGGCTGACCACTAACATCAGAGCGATAGAAGGGGTGTTGAACAGACTATTCGCCACCGCCCACCACACGGGTACGCCCGTCACGCTCTCCATGGCCCAGGAAATCTTGGGCGAGCTCGTGCCCGAGGAGCGGCACGTGAGCTTGTCCATCGACCAACTGCAAGAAGCGACCGCGAAATATTTTAACGTCACCCGGCGGGACCTCTTATCAAAGTCGCGACGCGCCAACATCGCCCGGGCCCGACAAACGGCGATGTACCTCTGCCGCGAAAAAACCGCTTCTTCCCTCTCCGACATAGGCCTGGCATTCGGCAACCGCGACCACACGACCGTCCTTTACTCCGTCTCTAAGATCGAGGGCGAGCTAACCGCCGGCAACGAGGACAGCGCAAAAGCATTACGCGATATCGAAAAAAACCTCGAGCGGATGAGCCCGTAAAACACCGGGGTCCCAAAACCCGTTTAAAAACGCCACCTCCCGCCGAACCCTAGAGGTTATTAACCGTACGACCACCCTTTTCTACAAACCGCCTAACCTTCTTTCAATACCCATCCGCCAAATGTGGAGAAACGTTTTTCCACTAGTAAACAACGCCTCCGGCCACGAGTAACCAGCCAATTTCTTACCCACCTCCAAGAAACCCTACGGTTGTTAAACCGAACTCCACCGGTTTCGACGTTTTTACTTGAAACATAAGTACTATAAAGTTATATATTATATAGATAAAATATATTATATAATTCCCCACAAGTGGAAAACCTTGGGGCGTAGGCAAGCGGTAAGCCACGGGTCTTTGGAACCCGCACGCGGTGGTTCGAATCCACCCGCCCCAGACTCGGTTTTGAGCTTGCAAGGTGAGTACGATGGAACCTGAGAGGTTAATATTCGCCGGGAGCGGCAACACCGCGTTCGCGTATCGCATAGCTGCGTCGCTCGGCGATAAACCCGGCAGGATGTCGGTATCGCGGTTTCCGGATGGCGAGGTGTCGGTCAAGGTTGAGGTGAACGTCCGCGGGCGCGACTGCTTCGTCGTACAGCCCACGTGTCCGCCGGTCAACGAGAACCTGCTCGAGTTGATGATAATATTGGACGCTCTCCGGCGGGCGTCGGCTTACCGGGTTACCGCGGTCATACCGTATTATGGGTACGCGCGCCAGGACCGTAAGGACCAACCACGGGTGCCGATAACGGCGAAGTTGGTCGCTAATCTGCTTGCGCGCGCCGGGGCGGACCGTGTTCTGACGATGGACCTGCATGCGGGCCAGATACAGGGGTTTTTCGATATCCCGGTGGACAACCTGACGGCGGCGCCGATTTTCGCGAAGGCGGTGATGGGGCTCGGGTTCGACGATTTAGTAGTGGCATCGCCCGACGTGGGCGGCGTAAAGAATGCGAGGTCGTTCGCGCGAAGGCTCGAGCGTATGCGGGAGGAGAAAGGCCACGTAGGCCGGGTCGATTTCGCTGTGGTGGACAAGGACCGGAAGGGCCCGGATGAAGTGGCGGCCCTCAGCATGATAGGCGAGGTGGAGGGTAAGCACGTCGTCATGATCGACGACATCGTCTCGACGGGCGGCTCGCTGGTGGAGGCGGCTTCGCTGTTGCTCGAGCAAGGCGCGTTAGACGTCGTCGCGGTGGTCACTCATTCCATCCTGGCGGGCGATGCCTTGGCCAAGATAGAGGGCAGCCGCCTGGAGGCTTTATTCGTGACGGACACCATACCGCTGGCCGACGGCTTAGGCGGTAAGATCAAAGTATGCTCGGTGGCGGGGCTTTTCGGCGCGGCCGTCGACGCTATATACCGCAACAGGTCCATAAGCAGGTTGTTCGATGGAGGCTAGTTTGCGTTCGCCGGTCTTCGAAGTCGTAAGGCAGGCCGTTCCGTTGGTTTTGGCCGCGGCGTTAGTTCCGCCGGCCGTCGCGGCCGAAAAGAAGCCGCCGCAGGACATGTATTTCTTGATAGACATGCTCAAGAGCGCCGACGTGACCGAGCGGCGGGACACCGCGCGGACGCTGGGCGTGATGGGGTTCGACGTCGCGACCCCGGGTTTGATAGAGGCGCTGGACGACAGCGATACCAAGGTCCAGCTGTTGGCGGCGGAGGCGCTCGGCAACATAGGCGATAAGCGCGCCGTCTCCCCGCTTATCGACAAGCTGCCGTACGGCGAGCCGGGCGTGAAGCGTTTCATCCTGGGCGCGCTCGGGAAAATAGGCGACAACCGGGCGCTCGAGCCTATGGTTCAGGCGTTGCAGGAGGCGGCGGAGGGGGACGTGCGCGCGAGCGCGGCGTACGGCCTGGGCGAGCTCGGCGAAGCCGCGGCCACGGACGCGCTCGTCGCGGCCCTCGGCGACGATTACAAGTGGGTGCGGTTCGAGACCTGCGGCGCCCTGCGGAAGTTGAAGGCGCGGGGGGCGCGGCCGGCCTTGGAGCGGGTAGCAGCGGCCGACGAGGACGAGCAGGTGCGCAAGGCCGCGGCGAAGGCGCTCGAAGAAATGGGTTTGTAGGGGGATGGGGTCGCGGGCGTAAAACGTCGGCTCGGGCCCGGGGTCGGCTCGACGGTACTGTAGTGGATGTAAAATGGCAGCGGGCGTGGCTGTTCCCCGCCGGTTTTTTTTGCCTCGCGCTCGTCGTACGAGCGTTGGTAGCCGCCCTCACGCAGTACAAGCTGCAGGCGGACGCGGTCTTCTATTTCGGCACGGCCCGGAACGTCGCGAGCGGCCTCGGGTACGTCCTTCCCGACGGCCGCTTATTGGGCTCCGTACCGCCGGCCTTCCCGCTGTTCCTGGCGGGCGTCTTCAAGGTATTCGGCATAGGGCTGGGCCAGGCGGTCGCGGCGCAGGTCGTCCTCGGCGCCGCGACGACGGTATTGGTCTACTACCTGGCCCGGCATTATTTCGATAAAAAGACGGCCGTTATCGCGGCGGCGATTTTCGCGGTCCACCCGGTTTACGTCTGGACGTCGCGCGTCGTCCTGTCGGAAACGTTGGCGACGTTCCTCCTGGCGGCGGCGCTACTCGCCTACGCCCGGGCGTCGCGGGGCTCGGCGGCCTACGCCCTGGTTACGGGCCTGTTGCTGGCGGGGACGGCGCTCTGCCGCTCGTCGTTTTTCGTCGTGGCGCTGGTATTGACCGCGGGCCTGGCGTTCTACCGGATGGGGGGGCCGGCGGCCCGGGTGCGAGCGGTGGCCCTGGTGGCGGCGGCTTTCCTGGCGTTGACCGGCCTGTGGACGTACCGCAACTACCGCGTCTTCCGCGCGTTCGTGCCGTCCACGTTAAACGCGGGCCAGGTCCTTTACGAGGGGAATATGCGGCTGGCCGGCGGCGACGTGCCGACGTCGGTGGCGCTGCGGCGGTCGCTCGAGTTCGCCGAGAGAGTCGGAGCGTATTGGGGAACGCCGCGCGCCGACCTCGAGTACGAACGGTTCTATCGGGAGAAGGCCTTCGAGCTGCTCAGCCGTTACCGGATGCGGTTCGCCCTTTCGCTCCCGGGCAAGTTCGTACATTTCTTCGGCCCGGCGCCGTCGGCCAGGAAGAAGGCCGCGTTCGTCGTTTGGACCGTCGTCGGGGGCCTGTTGACGGTGGCGGCGTGGGCGGGCATCTTGTTGTTCCGCCGGCCGGCGTCGCGGACGTTCGCGCTGTTGGCGCCGGTGGCCGCGGTGGCGCTCGCCCACACGGTTTTGAAACCGCTCCTCCGCTTCCGCGTCCCGATAGAGTTCATATTAATAATATACGCCGCGGCGTTCGCGGCGTTCTGCCTCGAGCGGGCGCGCGGCCTACCCTCCGCCGGCGATTAACGCCCCGAATCCTCTATTTCACGTGGTAGAAGAATATTACGAAGAGAAAACTCAAAGCAAGGTTGAAGAACAACGCCGCGTAGAAAAAGCGGTCCTTTTTCGTTTTTAAATAGTAACCCGCCCCCACCAGGAACCAGGGGACCATAAAGAGCCAGACGCGCTCCGTCTCGGCGAGCGTAAGGCCCAAGAGGTTTATTAGGACGAAACTCAAGGCCGCGGCCGCCGAGATAAGCGCGAGCCGGCCGGCCTTTTTCTCTTTTAATTCCCCCCACAGATTGCGTAAGAAAAGCACCGTCGTAGGCGGCCCCAGTAGCGTGAAGAACGCTACGACGTTGCCCGGCATCCACATGAAGTACGAGCGGTGCTTCGTCGGGTAGGCCGGCGCGTCGAGGAAAAGGCGCTTGACCCAGTAGACGACGTTGTCGCCGGCGCCGAAATACCGTTCGGAAGCGCGTTGTTGATATTGGAATTCGGTAAGGACGTTGAAGCCGGCCGCGACGTATACCGCGACGAAGAAGAGGGCGAACGTCGCCGCGGCCGTCGCCGCCAGCGCCGCCACCCTCCCCGCCGACAGGACGACCCCGCCCGCCGACGCATCGTCGCCGCGTTCGTCTTTACGCCGATGTAGAACGTAGAGTAAAGACCACAAGATCAACAGCACCCAGATGAAGCCGAACTGGTATGCGACGAACGTGCCGGCGGCGAGCGCGAGGCCGGTCAGCGCGGCGTAGGCGAAGCGCCCCCGGGAGAAGTACAACGCCAGCAGGTAGACGACCACGGCGCCCAGCGCGCACAACACCGCGTCAACGGTGGAGCCGTAGAGGATCAGGCTGGGCGTCGCGACGTACAGCGCCGCGGCGGCGTCGCCGGCGTCGACGCCGTAGATGAGCTCGGCGGCCTTGTAGACGAAGGCCACGCCCGCGCCGGCCACCAGGGCGTTCAGCAGCGCGACCCACATCCACCGGTCCCCGAATAATTTTAGGAGCGGGTAGAGGTAGAGGAATACGCCGGGGGGATGCACCGTCGTGTGCCAGTGCATCCCCACGACGTGGACGTGATAATCGCGCAGGAAGTTGCCGTGCGCGTATAGCTCTTGCGCGTCGTAGGCGTATTGCCAGAGAGCTCCCGGCAAAATCTTGATGGGGCCGCCGCCCGCCACGTTGACCGTGGTCGTGAAGGCGAAGAAGGCGAGGGCGAGGTAAAACAACTTCGCGGCCGGCGGGCGCCGCAGCGCCCAGCGCAGCGGGAACATAAAGGCCGCGAACGCCAGCGGCGGCACGAACGTATACCAACCGAAGTGGAAGTCGACGAGCGAAAAGAAGGGGCTGATTTGCGCCCTCGGCCCGTGGGCCGGCAGCAATAGCTGCCGCGCCGCTACCGCCAGCACGGCCACGAGGCATACCGCGCCGACCTGGACCCAGAACCGGCCGCAAAACGTTTTTATTTTACCCATAACCGTATCCGGCTTCCGCTCGGGTAGCCGGTCGGCTTAATTTTTAGCATAACGGCGGCCCGCGTGCAAACGAAACGTTGGCCCGGCCGCCGGTTTTCGCTTGATTAAAGGCGGTCGCCCGCGTAAAATGGGCCGCTGGTGTCAATTACGGGCAATTATTCAAATAGAACGGAGGCGACCGCTTATGCTCCCGCCATTTAAAAACGAAACGATAGTGCTGTTTAAAAAGGCCGCGGAAAAGCTCGCGATGGAGGAAGCGATTGCGCGCGTCGAGGGCGAGCTGGGCCGCGAGTACCCCCTCGTCATCGGCGGCGAACGCGTGACCACCGCGGACAAATTTAAGTCCATTAACCCCTCGAAGACCGACGAGGTGGTGGGCGTCTTCTCGAAGGCGGACGTGGATGCCGCGCGCAAGGCCGTGGCGGCGGCCAACCGCGCGTTCGAGAAGTGGCGCTGGGTACCGGCCGAGGAGCGCGCGCGCTACCTCCTAAACGTCGCGGCGATTATGCGGAGTCGTATCTACGAGCTCGCGGCGTGGATGGTGGTCGAGGTCGGCAAGAACTGGCTCGAGGCCTACGCCGACGTCGCCGAGGCGGTCGACTTCTGCGAGTTCTACGCCCGCGAGATGCTGCGGCTCGCCGAGCCGCAGCCGCTCACCCCCTTCCCGGGCGAGGAGAACAACCTGTACTACATCCCCCTCGGCGCCGGCGCCGTCATCCCGCCGTGGAACTTCCCGTGCGCGATACTGGTAGGCATGACGGCCGCGGCCTTCGTCGCCGGCAACGCCGTCGTCCTCAAGCCGGCCTCCACCGCCCCCGCGATTGCATATAAGTTCTTCGAGATACTGGAGGAGGTTAACCTGCCGCCGGGCGTCGTGAACTTCCTGCCCGGGCCGGGCGGCGTCATAGGCGACACGCTGGTGGGGCATCCGCGCACCCGCTTCATCGCGTTCACCGGCTCGAGGGAAGTAGGCCTCCGCATCAACCGCCTGGCCGCGCGGCCGAAGGGCAGCCAGATCTGGATAAAGCGCGTTATAACCGAGATGGGCGGCAAGGACTTCATAATCGTGGACGGCACCGCGGACCTGGACGCCGCCGCGGACGGCATCATGGCGAGCGCCTACGGCTTCCAGGGTCAGAAGTGCTCGGCCTGCTCGCGCGCCATCGTCACCGACGACGTCTACGAGACGGTGCTCGAGAAGGTCGTCGCCCGGACCAAGGAGAAGGTTACCGTGGGCGACCCGCGCGACTTCGCCCACTTTATGGGGCCGGTGGTCGACGCCGCCGCGGAGACCAAGGTCCTGGATTACATTGAAATCGGCAAGAAGGAAGGCCGCCTCGTCCTGGGGGGCGACAAGCGCTCCGCGGAGGGGTACTTTATCAACCCCACGATAATCGCCGACGTCGGGCCCAAGGCCCGCGTCGCCCAGGAGGAAATTTTTGGGCCGGTGCTGGCGTTCATCCGCGCCAAGGATTTCGCCGACGCCGTCAGGATATCCAACAACACCGTCTACGGCCTGACCGGCGCCGTCTACTCGAGCGACCGCGGCCGCCTGGAGCAGGCGCGTCGCGAGTGCCACGTCGGCAACCTGTACTTCAATCGCAAGTGCACCGCGGCGCTTGTCGGCGCCCATCCCTTTGGCGGCTTCAACATGTCGGGGACGGACTCCAAGGCCGGCGGCCGCGATTACCTGCTCTTGTTCACGCAGGCCAAGCTGGTGAGCGAGAAGCTGTAGGGAGCAGGAACCGCTCCGCCGCGGCAGGGGCTTCGGAGAGGTTATACTGTTTCGGCTCGAGGCGCGGCGCCGCTCCGCGTAACGGGGACGGCGGCCGCGCCTGATTTTAAGACGGGAGGCGGCGTCGCGAGCGTATTGAGATGAAGAGGTGGATCGTATTCATAGTCGTTGCCGCGGCGTTCGTCGCGTTCGCCGTGGGGTGGGTTGAACGTTGCGCCGCGCGGGGCGACTGTCTTTCTTATTTCGACGCCGGCGATGCGATAATGGCGAACGGGGACCCGTACGCGGGAAGCAGTTTAGCCTACTCCGGTTATCTATGCGCGCCGTTCTTCGCCCTAGTGATGGTTCCGTTCGCGCTCATGCCGCGCGTCGTCGCCGCGTCGTTGTGGTTCGTTTTCAATTTCGGATCTTTAATCCTCCTTTTTAGCGTTTCTTTTTACTTGTTAGAGTCGCCGGCCGTGCCGTTGGCGCCGTGGCTTAAGCGAAAGTTGGTAAACCTTCGCGGCGGCAAGTTGAATTGGGTATTAGTGGCGACGGCCGTCGTTTCCGCGAGGTTATGGTCGGACAACCTCGGCTCCGGGCAGATAAACGTACCTCTATGGGCGTTCGCTTTTCTGGGCTTATACTTCATACAGCGCGGGAAGAAGGTAACGGGCGGCGCCGTACTGGGGGCGGCCGTATTAGCGAAGTTAATGGCGGCGCCGCTACTGCTTTATTTGTTAATCCGCCGGGAATACCGCGCCTTGTTAAGCGTAGTTATCGCCGCCGCGGTTTTATGCTTGGCGTCTGCGGCATTCCTTGGATGGAGTCGTAACGTTGATTTAAATCGCCGTTGGCACGAAGTCGTTTTACGTCCGGCGGTCGTTGAGTATTTTTATTATAATTTAGATCGCAACGAGTCGGTGCCCGCTGCGTTGTGCGCATATAATAGGTTGTTTAATAGGGGGGACCTTACGGGTTTTTTGTACCTGCGGCGTCATTCCCGTTGGGTTAACGCTGCTACTGGGGCGTTCTTCGCGTCCGTTATCGCGTTCTTCGTAGTCAAATGCGGATTTATAAAAAGGCGCGCCGGGCCCGCCGCAGATAACTTGCTCTTGGGTTTGATCGTGTTGACGGGCGTTCTGTTACAACCCTTGGCTTGGTTACAGCACTTCGTCGTCGCGATTTTCCCGTATATGGCGGTTTTATACTACGCGCGGCGGGGGGAGCCCGGCGGCGCGCGGTACGCGTGCTACGCGCTTGTGGCCCTTTCGTTCGCCGGACACACTTTGACCACCGCCGACATTTGGGGGGCCGCGACGGAGGACGTGTTTTTCCGGTTAAAAATCATTACCTTCGCCATATTATTGCTTTACGCCGCTGTGGTCGTTCAACTTTTTGCCGCGTGTCGCCGGCGGCCGCGATTACCTGCTCTTGTTCACGCAGGCCAAGCTGGTGAGCGAGAAGCTGTAGGGAGCAGGAACCGCTCCGCCGCGGCAGGGGCTTCGGGGAGGTTATACTGTTTCGGCTCGAGGCGCGGGGCCGCTCCGCGGAGCGGGGCGGCGGCCGGGCCTGATTTTAGGAAGGGGGCCTCGCGAGTTTAATGAGATGAGGAGGTGGGTCGTATTAATTTTACTAGTGGTCGTCGCCGCGGCGTTCGTCGCGTTCGCCGTGGAGTGGGTTGAACGTTGCGCCGCGCGGGGCGACGTTCTAAGATATTTCGAGGCGGGCGAGGCGATATTGACGGACGGCGACCCGTACGCCGGAAGCAGTTTGGCCACCGCCGGTTATCTGTGCGCGCCGTTCTTCGCCCTGTTGATGGTTCCGTTCGCGCTCCTACCGCGCGTCGTCGCCGCGGCGCTATGGTTCGTTTTCAATTTCGGCTCTTTAATCCTCCTGTTCAGCGTTTCGTTATATCTATTGGAGTCGCCGGCCATACCGTTATCGGCGTGGCTTAGGCGGAAGTTGGTCAACCTCCGCGGCGGCAAGTTGAATTGGGTATTGGTGGCGACGGCGGCCGTTTCCGCAAGGTTATGGTGGGACAACCTCGGCTCGGGGCAGATAAACGTGCCGTTATGGGCGTTCGGTTTTCTCGGCGTATACTTAATACGACAAGGGAAGAAGGGAACCGGCGGCGCGGTAATGGGCGCGGCCGTCTTGGTGAAGTTAATGGCGGCGCCGCTTTTGCTCTACTTGTTGATCCGCCGGAAGTTTCGTGCCTTATTAAGTGTAGTCATCGCCGCCGCCGTTTTGTCTACGGCGTCCGCGGCTTTCCTCGGATGGGGTCGCAACGCCCATTTAATTCGGCGTTGGTATCAAATTGTTTTACGCCCGGCTGTCGCGGAGCATTATTATTACGTCATCGAGCGCAACGAGTCGGTGCCCGCTTCGTTATACGCATATAATAGGTTGATTAACAGGGGGCACCCACCGCGTTATCTATATGTGTGGCGGCATCTCCGTTGGCTGAACGCCGCAACCGTAGCGCTGTTCGCGTCCGTTATCGCGTTCTTCGTAGTCAAATGCGGTTTTATAAAAAGGCGCGCCGGGCCCGCCGCAGATAACTTGCTCTTGGGTTTGATCGTGTTGACGGGCGTTCTGTTACAACCCTTGGCTTGGTTGCAGCATTTCGTCGTCGCGATTTTCCCGTATATGGCGGTTTTGTACTACGCGCCGCGGATAGAGGCCGCCGGCGTCCGGTACGCGTGTTACACCCTTTTGGCGCTTTCGTTCGCCGGACACACGTTAATCGCCGCCGACATTTGGGGTGCCGCGACCGAAGACGC
>DATKVX010000117.1 GCA_035529855.1 bacterium | reverse complement strand
CCGCCGCCGCGGTGGCGCCGACGATCGAGCCGAAGGTCGTGGCGTCCACGGCCGGCATATTGGTGAACGCGTTGGCCGCCGCGGCCAGCCCCTCCGGGTCCGTGTAGGCGAAGTAGGCCACGACGCACGCCAGGACCGCGGCTGCCAAGGCCGCGGCGCCGGAAAGGACCCACGTCGGCAACAGCTCGACGCGCCCCAGCGGCGCCGCCAGCGGCCGCCGTTCCGGACCCAGCGGCAGGCGCGCCATCACCCGCGAGGCGAAGGCCGCGGGCGCCGGCGGCACCTCGGCCAGCGCGCCCTCGACGCCCCCGAACGCCTCCGCGAGCCGGCCGCACTCCTCGCAGACGGCGGCGTGCTCCCGGGCTTCCTCTATCTCCGGCGCCGAGGCGTCCTCGCCCGCCGCCAGGATATCCAGAAACCTTTCGCAATTCATCATATCACACACCCCCGGCGAGCGAATCCGCCACGCCGGCGCGCCGCAGCGACGCCAAAACCGCCTTCTTGCCGCGGTGAATGTAGGATTTCACGGTGCCCAGCGGCAACTCCATTACCTCCGAAACCTGCTCGTACGACTTCCCCGTCAGGTAATATAGTTCGAGCACGTTCCGGTAGTCGGGCCTTATCTCCGCGAGGGCGGCGCGGGCCAGGCCGACGTATTCGGCCGAAGCCGCCAGCTCCTCCGGACCGGGGCCCTCGTAGCGCTGCTCGTACTCGTCGGCCGGGATGCCGGTCGGCCGCCGCCGCCCGGCGACGTCGCAGGCGACGTTGTACGCCACGCGGTAGAGCCAGCTCGAGAACTTCGCGCCCCCGTCCGAGCGATACGTGTGCAGCTTGCGGAAGACGCGCAGGAACGTCTCCTGGGCCGCGTCCTCCGCGGCCGGGCCGGCGACCCGCCGCGCTATGGCGTAGACCATGTCCTGATACCTCGTCACCAGCTCGCGCCACGCCTCCTGCTCGCCGGCGCGGCAGCGGCCTACGACGTCCTGCTCGTTGAATTCGCTCGGGCGCGCCATCGGAACGTTCCACCCGTAAGACGGCCTGAGAACCGGCCGGGTTGCATATATTAACATATATATCGCCGGCCTCCGACCCCGGCCCTATTATTATGAAACAAAACCGGCGCCGAGGCCGTCATACGGACGAGAAAGCCGAATGGATTAATGACATTCAAATAAACGGAGGAAACGGAATGAGGAAATACTTCCCGGCAGCAATCATCATAATCTGTCTGGCGGCCTTCCTGGCCGGGCCCGCGCCGGCGCAGGAAGAAAAGGGCGACGCGGGCGCCGCGCCCGCCGAGACGGCCGGCAAAACGCTCAAGGTCGAGACGGCCGGCGGCGACGAGCCGCTCTGCGGCCCGGAAGGGCTCGAGCCGGGCCCGGGTAAAACCGTCATTAAGGAACAGGTCATAATCCCGCTCGTCGGCATGATGCTACCGATAATATTCATGCTCGGCACGGCCGCGGTCATAATAGTCGCTATACTGATGGCACACCGCGCGGCGCAGATGCGCTACGACGTAATCCAGCTCGCCATCAAGGAGGGGAAAGAGCTGCCGCCGGAGATCTTTACGCGGATGCGGCATCCCCGCCGGCGCCGCGACCCGCTGCTCGCCGGCCTGGTCCTGACGGCGCTGGGCGTCGCGGTCTCCATCTCGGTGGGCACCATCTGTGGGGCGGTGCAGGGGGTGTGGGGCCTCATCCCGCTGCTCATCGGCGTCGCGGTCCTGATCTACGTGCCGTTCTACCGGAAGCAGAAGAAAGAGGACGAGGACCGCTAACGCCGCGCGCTGATACGACGCAAGAAAAAGGCCGCCTCGGGAGAGGCGGCTTTTTTACAATTCCCGTGAACGGGTTAGTTCTTTTAGCCGAACGCTACGTCGTCGATATTAAACCGAACCGGCACGCGCATTTCAAGGATTTAGTGAACTCCCGCGGCCCCTACCCCGGCGGGAGGAGGTTGAGCTTGGCGACGGCGTCAGCTACAACACAGTAAGCGTATTACCTCCAACCCGCGAACGGCTACAGGATTTTATGGCATGTTCTCGCGACAGCCCCCGGATCATTTCATCTCCTCAGTTCAAACGCGGCAATTTGATATTCGAACAGAATTTTCGTGCCGCAAGCCACGGCAGCCTCGAAATAGCCCCGGGAGGCGACGGCGTCGCCATTGAACTTGTGCCACAAACCCAAGTAGCAATAAGCTTCGCACAACTTCTCGTCGTCGGTTCCCGCGGCGGCGAGCATCTCCTCCGCGTTTATTTCACCGGCGAAAAACCGTACCGCGTCGTACGACCAGCTGTGGTCGTCGGCCCTCAAAGCCGGCTCGAGTACGCCGGTAGTACCCGCGCCGGCCGCGGATTTAAATATAAAAAGAAATAAGTAATCGTACGGGGCCCCGCCCAAAGCTACGGCTTCGTTAGCCGCCGCCGCCGCACTGTCATACTTCCCGCGAAAGTACTGGACCACCGCTTTGTCCCGCCAAATCCCCCTATCCTCGGGATCTAGTTTCAACGCCTGATCGTAGCACGCCGCGGCTTTTTCGTATTGCCCGATATCCTCTAGGAGGTGGCCTTTGGCCGCCAGGGCCGCGACGTCGCGCCGGTCAAGCTTCAGGGCGCGATCGCAACACGCCGACGCCTCCTCGTAACGGTCGAGAAACCTCAACGCCTCGGCTTTACTCACCCAACCCCCAACATCTTCGGGGCAGAGAGCCAGGGCGCGGTCGACGTACGCCACGGCCTCCTCGTACCGGCCCAGGAAAAAATGAGCGGCGCCGACGTTTAAAAACGCGTCCGCGTATTCCGGGTCGACGGCTATTGCTTGAGCCAAAACCGGCAAAGCTTCTTCGTAACGTTCCAAATATATAAGCGCGGCCCCTTTGTTGAGCAACGTCCCCGTGTCGTCCGGCTCGAGCTCGAGCGCGTGGTCTAAACACGCCACAGCCTCCTCGTAAGCGCCCCGGTTTATAAGAGCCTCACCCTTCGCACTCCAAGCTCCGGTACACGAGGCGTCCAGTTCAACGGCCCGGTCGAAACACGAAATAGCATCCTCTTCATCGCCCAATTCTTCCAATGCCCCGCCTTTGAAGTACCACGCTTGGGCGTCGTCGGGGTTTAACGCCAAAGCTTCTTCGTAACACAGTACCGCCTCCTCATAATCCTCCAGGTAGGCGTAAAGGAGATCGCCTTTTGTTTTCCAAGTATCCGCCTTTCCGGGCTCTAACGCTAACAAGTGGTCAAAGCATTGTACTGCTTCCTCGTATTTCCCGGCTTCGGCCAGGGTCGCCCATTTGCCGGACCACGGT
The DNA here is from genome assembly GCA_035529855.1 of bacterium. NCBI lineage: Bacteria > bacterium. Next base: position 1,472 of record DATKVX010000117.1, on the reverse strand, counting down.
TCGGCGTACTCCGGGTTAATCCGTAGCGCTCGGTCGAAACATTCTATCGCCTCGTTTTCCCGGCCGAGATTTGCCCACGCCACACCCTTGGAGCACCAGACGTATTCGTTCGCCGGGTCGAGGTTTAGGGCGTAGTCGTAATATTCCAGGGCGTCTTCGTATTCCCCTAAACCCAATTGTACTACGTCGCCCTTTAGCCCCCACGCCAATACGTAATCCGGTTTTAACTCAATTGCCGTTTCCAAACTAGCGAGCGCCTCGTGGTGTTTACCCAAAGCTTGAAGTACTTGACCGCGCGCAAGCCACAAATCCGGGTTTTTGCCATCCACTTCGACCAACCGGTTATAGGTATCCAAAGCTCCCTCGTAATCACCCGAGTGAACGTGTAAGGTTCCAGCTTTAATCCAAAGCGCCGCCTCGTTATTAGGTTCGAAAACCAGGCCGCGGTTACAAGCCTCGACCGCTTCGTCATATTTCGCAAGAAACAAACAAATCCCTGCGCGAGAAAACCACGCTTGGGCGTTTTCAGGGTCGGTCTCCAAGACCCGATCCACACGCTCAAGAGCTTTTTTATAATCCTCGCGCTGGGCGTTTTCGACGGCGAGGCCGCGCCACGCGTCTCGCTGTTCGATACGACTATCGAAACACGAAACCGTAACGATCACACAAAAAGCTGTAAATATAAGCTTCCCAGACTGCATAAGCCTTACCGTTGCTAAATCTCCGCTCGGGTCTTCCGACCGCCGGGTAGCATGAAATTCCCTACTTGCCGGCTTAGATAACCTCTCAAAACGTAAGTCTAATCCAATATACGACGACGCCTACTTCCAAGCGGCTCTACCGGCGACGATTACGTTACAAGCATGGAGAGGTAACGAAGATTAGCTTACCGGCGATGGCGACGAAACCCTTAGGTCAGACGAAGAAGCAATCATATAGCCGAGGGCGTAAATACCACCCCGCCCCCTAACGCTCAACGCGTTAACGAGGCGGGGTAGTTTGTTTCGGTAGGTTGCTTCCCTCACTCGGTTCCCTCGGGCCTCCGGCGTCAACGCCGTCCCTCCCCTAATTAAATACACCATCCCGCCGCGGCTGTCAAGAGATTTTCTTGTGGGCCAGGCATTCCTGCCTGGCGGCCGACAGGAATGTCGGCCCCACTACCCGAACGCCACGTCGAGGACCATCATCACGACGAAGCCGACCATCGCGCCCACCGTCGCCAGGTCGGCCTTGCCGGCGCGCTGCGACTCCGGGACGACCTCCTCCACCACGACGAAGATCATCGCCCCCGCGGCGAAGCCCAGCGCGTACGGCAGCAAAGGCCGGGCAAGGAAGACCGCCGCCGCCCCCGCCACCGCCGCCATCGGCTCCACCACCGCGGAGAGCTGGCCGTACCAGAAGCTCCTGAGGCGGCTCATACCCTCGCGCCGCAGCGGCATCGAGACCGCGAGCCCTTCCGGGAAATTCTGGAT
>DATKVX010000116.1 GCA_035529855.1 bacterium | reverse complement strand
CCGCCCACCTTCACGGCGTAGTGGTATATCTGCCTCGAGCCGTCGCGGTCGCGCCAGGCGTAGGTGACGCGCTCGATGGCGAGGCGCCGGCCGTCGTAGGCGAACCACACCGGCTTTATCTTGCCCGACTCCTCGAAGATGGCGCCCACGCGAACGCCGTCACCCAGGTCCACGACGTCCATTTTCATTCCTCAGTATTTTTTCTTATGCCTGAAATCCCCGGCCTTCGTTGACATCGTCTACCGGCCGTGGTAGAATAGCTCAGCCTCAGGAGGCGTAAAATATGGCCGAAAACCAACCGAAGGAAGAACCCGAGATCGAGGTGGTGGTGCCGCAGAAACCGCCCGCGCAACCGGCTAATTTCTTCGTTGTTTCGTACGCCGAAGACGAGTTCGCGCTGGACGCGCTGTACGTCCATCCCGCCGAGTTGCATGCCGCCCGGCAAAACCCGGAGGCCAAAAACGTAATCGGCACCATGGTCGCACGCCTCGCTTTCAGCTACCATAAAGCACTGGACCTCCGTAAAAAACTCGACGACATGATCAAATCCCACGAGGAAAAGAAAAAATGACTACCATATCCCTGGCTCAAAACATCGCCTCCACCGGCTTTGAAATCGCAGATGACGTGATCAGCGAGGCCAGCGAGCCCGGCGTAACAACGGATGAACTTTTCCCTCTCCCCTGGCATACCTTGATTTCCCAAGCGGTCTTGGCGCGGGACTGGGACAACGAGGACGACGCCATCTACGATAATTGGCGGGAGCTATATGGCGTTCCAGCGCGGTGACGTCATACTTGTTCCATTCCCCTTCACGGACCTTACGGCCAAGAAAGCCCGGCCGGCTATAATAATAAGTGGCGCCAGCTATCATCACTCCACGCGTGATCTTATCCTGCTCGAAATAACTTCTCACATCCCCACTCCCCTCCTACCCACCACCTACCTGTTACAAAACTGGCAACAAGCTGGCCTAAAAAAACAGAGCATCGCCAAGGCAGTTCTCTTCACCGTCGAGGAAACTCAAGTCATACGCGCCGTCGGCCACTTAACGCCGGACGACATGGCCGGCGTAGATAACCTCCTCCGCGACGCATTAGAACTCTAAAACCTACTTATAACGCCGGATGACGCCGACGACGCGGCCTATCACCGCCACATCCTCGTCTTCGCCCAGCACCAGGTCCGCGTAGGCCGGGTTGGCGGCGCGCAGGATGACGAGGCCGCCGCGCACGTACATCCGCTTCACCGTGGCCTCGTCCCCCACCAGCGCCACGACGACGGCGCCGTTCTCCGCCACCGGCTGCGGCCTCACGATCACCATGTCGCCGTCGACGATGTGGTCGCCCTCCATGCTATCGCCCTTGACGCGCAACAGGAAGTCGCCCTCCGCGGCGCCCAGCGAGCGGTCGACCGCCATCGTCTCCTCGGCCTCTTCCAGCGCCGTGATCGGCGGCCCGGCGGCCACCCGGCCCACCACCGGCAGCTCGAGCGCCGGCGCGTATCCCGCCACCGCCAGCGCCCGCGGCCTGCCGTCCTCCTTCTCCAAATATCCCTTGCGGACCAGCGCCGCCAGATGCTCGAAGGCCGCGCGGGGGCCGACCTCCAAAAACTCCGCCAGCTCCCGCACCGTCGGCGGGAAGCCGTGCCGGCCGGTCAGCTCCCGCACCGCGGCCAAAACCTCGCGCTGCCTGTTCGTGAGTTTCTCCATCACCATCACCTCTTCCGGCGGCTCGAGCCGCCGCTGCCATTATACTCAACAGGAGTTGAGTAGTCAAGTAAAAAATGAAGGCGCCGGGACCCAGCCCCTAAGACCTTTTTTTCTTAAAATTGTTGACGATACGTTAAACCAGTATTATAATATTATCGTCAAAGCCTTGGTTTCAAACCGTCCAGGAGGAGAGCGGCCATGTTGCGACCTTTAGGGCTGGCCATTATTTTCGCGATGTTCGTTTGCGCCGCCGCGGCATCGCCGCCGCCGGTGTGGTTCCAATACGACGACGGCATCCCTTACCAGCCGGTTTACCGCGAGAACGCGAACGACGGTTGGGGCGTGAAGTTCGTGCCGCCGGCGCCGGGCTACATCCAGCGCGTCAGGTTATACGTCGGCAACCCCCCGGGGCATACCGGCTGGGAAGGCTTCAACCTCGAGATCTGGAATTGGGACGACACCTCGACGACGCCGGCCCCCGGCAAGCGCGTATGGGGTCCGAAGACCTTCACGTACGACCACGGCGGATGGGTGAGCTACAAAGGCATCGACTATTGGTGGAAGGACACCGAGCCCTTCGTCATCCTGGTGAAACAGCGGGAAGGGTACCCGAATTGCGATACGGTTTTTTGCGACCCGAAGCGGACCGAACCCAACCCCAACTGGAGCTACTTCAAAACCAAGTGGTACCCCTTCGAGCTCGTCAACGGCGACCTGATGATACGGGCGTACTACGGCGAGAGCTACCCCGGCGTCGAGCCTACGAGCATCGGCCGGGTGAAGTCCTTGTTCCGGTAGAAAAATTTGGTATAATATAAATAGGGGGCGATCGGTTTCGACGGGGGTGGACGGTAACCAGGTGGCACGTCGCGGCTTCCTGTCGCCGCGTTACAAAGGCGGGAAAAAAATAAACGCGGATAACTACGCGTACGCTTGCTAATTAGTTAGCAGGCCGGCCTCCGGCGGAGCCTTCC
>DATKVX010000115.1 GCA_035529855.1 bacterium | reverse complement strand
AGGTAGTCCCACCGCGGGCCGTCATTGAACTTCAGATAGAAGCTCTTGAGGTCCGCGGCGTCGGTCTCGACGACGACGCGCTCCAGCGTCGCCGGCGCCGGCAGCAGCGGCGTTTCGGCCAGGGCGGCGTTTTTTATTTCTTGCGCCATATTATTCCCCGGCCGCGACCAGCGTCACGGCCTCGCGGATGTCGACGTTGACCGGACACGCGACGACGCACCGGCCGCATCCCACGCACAGGTTCTCGCCCCAGTTGTCGTGGAAGTAGTAGAACTTGTGCAGGACGCGCTGGCGGTAGCGCTGGGCCTTGCGCTCCCGCGGGTTGTGGCCCGAGGCGTGTAAAGTAAACGGCGATTGCGTGCAGGCGTCCCAGAAGCGCAGGCGGCGGCCCCGGCCGTGCTTGCCCTCGTCGGCCACGTCGAAGCAGTGGCAGCTCGGGCACACGAACGTGCACGCGCCGCAGCTCACGCAGCGTGACGCGACCTCTTCCCACGCGTCGGCGTCGAAGTTGCCGTAGAGCCGGGGACGGACGGCCGCCAGGTCCCACAGGGGCGCCATCGCCTCGGCGACCTTCGCGTAGGTCGCTTTCGCTTTCTTGAGTCCGGCGTCGGACGCTTCTTCGGTCTTCGCCGCTTTCAGGAATTCCTCGCCCTTGCTCGAGGCGGCCTCGAGCAGGAGGTCGTCGCCGGCTTCATAGGCCATCACGTCGGCGCCGTAGGCGTCGCCCGGGCCGCCGCCCACCGAGGTGCAGAAGCACGTCGGCGCCGGTAGGCCGCACCCCCACACGACGAGCAGCGCGTTGTCGCGGCGGCCTAGGTACTGCGGGTCGCGGAAGCCGCGGTCGCGGTAAACCTTGTCGACCAGCGCCAGCGCCCGGGCGTCGCAAGGCCGCACGCCGACGAGAAGGCGCTTGCCCTCCGGCGCCGGCGCGGGGCGGCCGTCGTCGTCGTCGTAGCTCAGGAACGCCTCGAGCTGCGGCAGCGCGAAGCCCTTGACGCCGGCCGTCGTCAACAAGTAGCCGTCGAGGTCGACGTCGCCGCCCTCGTACGGCGCGAACGCCCACCCTTCCGCGGCTCGAGCCGGCGCGAAGACGTCGTACCCGGCGGCCTTAGCGGTCTCCAAGAGCTTGGGTAGGTCCTTTCTTTTTACCTTAACGGCGGCCATCTACATAAAATCCTCGTTGGGGTCGTCGGGTTTATACGTCGCGAGCGGCGGCGGCTCCTCCGGATTGACGCCGGCGACGTAGCCGAACTTTTCCTCGACGTCTTTGACCAGCTTCGCGGATAGGACCCGCAGCGGTATGTTCATCGGGCACGCGCGCTCGCACGCGCCGCACTCGACGCACCGCCCCGCGGTGTGGAAGACGCGCACCAAATGAAAAGCGACCAGGTCCTCCGGCGCGGTCGCGGGCCCTATCCACGCCGGGTTACGCTGCTCGGCGAAGCACTCCTCGCAGTAGCACGCCGGGCAAACCTGGCGGCAGGCGTAGCAGCGGACGCAGCGGCCCAGCTCCGCGGTAATCCAGGCCCAGCGTTCGTCGGTTCCGCGCGCCTCGTGCTCGCGGACGCGCGCGTACGGGTCTCCCTCGAGCGGCGGCGCCGCTTCGCCGTAGGTTACGTCGGCCAGCGGCGGCTCGAGCCGCGTGCAAACGGCGCAGCTCGCGTCGACGCAATCGGCGAGCGGCAGCCGCTCCTCGCCGCCGTCGGTCGTCGTCACGACGACGGCGTCGCCGTCTACGCTCGCGCCGCCGATGCGGTAAGCGCCGACCGCTTCGTAGACCTTGCCGCGGTCCACCATCGGCGCGCAGTTGACGCCGATGACGTAAACGCCGTCCCGGCCGAACTGATTCTCCTGGATGTAGGTCACCAGCGCCCGGGCGTCGCACGGCTTCGCGACGACGGCGACCTTCCGCGCTTTCGCCGCGTCGAAGTCGCGCCGCTTGCGGCGGTCGCGAATATATCCCAGGACGTAGCGCGCGAGGCCCGCGCCGCAGTACCGGTTCCAAATCAACTTGTCGGCGCCGGCCGCGTCTTTTACCAGCGCCGGCCGGGCGGTGAGGGGGATAGTCCCCGCGGCGAAGCCGATTACGACCTCGGCCTCGCCCGACGCGAGCAGCTCCCGCGCTTTAGTTCGGATTTCTTTTTCCACCGTCATAATGGCGCCGCTTAGAGCCTCTTAACCTCTCGCCGTACGTCGTCCAGCGTCGTCCGCGGGTCCTGCGACTCGACCATATCCCAGAGCTTTTTGAGGTCGTCGCACGCGTACTCGTCGCAGTACGCGCAGTTGGGGATATCCTTCTCGCGGCAGCAGTCCTTCATCGTACATTGCGCACACCAGGTGAAGAGGCGCTTTTCGGTTTGGACGCAGCTGTAGCAGATGAGGTCTTCCGCCGTAAGCGGCTCGTCGGCGGTCGACCATTCCGCGGCCGTCTTCGCGAGGAGCTCGGCGTCGCCCTCTCGCGTCCCGACGTAGGCCGGGCACGCGGCGCAGTCTATGCCGCAGAACGCGATTATCTTTTCGTCGGCCATTATGACCCCTTGAGCATCCGGCGGATTTCCTCCAGCGTCGTCTTGGCGTCGACCGACATCGACCACGGCTTCTCGAGCTTGTCGCACGGGAAGTCGTCGCAGTACGCGCAGTTTGCGACGCCCTTCTCGAAGGCGCATTGCCGGACGTCGCAATCCAGACAGAACTTGGCGGCCCTCTTGTCCTCGTAGATGCAGCCGTCGCACAACAGGTCGTCCGCCTCGAGGGGGGAGTCCTCGGAGGACCATTCTTCGGCTTGCTTCGCGAGCGCTTCCTCGTCGCCCGCCTGCGTCGCTTTGAACGCGGGACACTCCGAGCAGAGAATTCCGCAGAACGCTATTATTTTATCGTCGGCCATGTTGACGACCCTCCTTGAGCTTTACGAGCGTTTAAACTCCTTCAGGTTCCGCATATCGCTTGACCATACGCTTCGCCGGCCCCAATTTTTTGATGCGGTCTACGACCGTCTTGATTACGTCGGCGTACTTGCCGCCCTCGCTGGCCGAGACCCACGAGAAGTTGACGCGCCCGGGCTCAAGGCCGAAGTACTCCACGAAATCCTTGAGCAGTATGAAGCGGCGCCGCGCGGCGTAGTTGCCGGCGATGTAGTGGCAGTCGCCCGGGTGGCAGCCGGATACCAGCACGCCGTCCCACCCCTCCAGCAAGGCGCGTATCAAATACAGCGGCTTCACTCGAGCCGAGCACGGCACCTTGATGACGCACACGTTGGGCGGGTACTGCAGCCGCGAGACGCCCGCCAGGTCCGCGCCCGCGTAGCTGCACCACGTGCACAGGAACGCGAGGATGCGGGGTTCGAAGTTAT
>DATKVX010000114.1 GCA_035529855.1 bacterium | reverse complement strand
GGTATAGGGCGGCGGGTATGAACCCCGCCGTTACAATTGGCCGTAGAGCTCGCCGAGGCGGCGCTCGATGGCGGCCTCGTCGTAGCCCATCGCCTTCAGCACTTCCACCACTTCCGGGTTCTCGCGCGCCAAAGGCGACGGTTCCGCGGGTCGGCCGTGCTCCTGGGGCTCGCCTCCGGTGGGCGCGGCGTCGAAGCGGACCTCCAGAGCCGCCGCGGCCTCCATCGCGAGGTCCTTATCCTTCAGGTATAGCTCGAGCCACTTGCTTTGATGGGCCGGCTTGGCGCGGCCCGCGCGGACCAGCGCCGCGGCGAAGCGGCTCGCCTCGGCCTCGAAGGCCATGCGGTCGTGGGCGGCGCGCTCGAGCTTCTCCAGCCGGAGCCTGTCGCGCTCCGATTTGACGGCTTCGAACTCGGTCGCGAGCCGCTCGTGCCGACCGCGCAGCGCCTCGAAGCGGGCGCTCAGGCCGTCGAGGCGGGTCTCCATCCGGGCGACGTCTTTCGCCGGCGGGGCCTCGCCGCGGAAGCCGAGCTTGCCGAGGAACCTAGCGAGCCGCCGCGACTTAGCGCCTTCGGCCTCGACCGCGGCCTTGTCTTCCTCGGGCGGCTTCTCGCCCTCGGCCCCGGCCTCCTCCAGCAGCGCCTCCAGCTCCTCGCGGACGCGCTCGCGGTCCTCCTCCGGAATCGGTTCGCCGGTGGACATCTTCTCGGTATCCAGCGCCGCAAGCGCTTCCTCCACGTGCGGGAGCGAGACGTTGCCTTCCGCGTCGCGGACCGGGAAGTGGCGCAGCTCGCGCGGGACCGTCTTGCCCTCCTCGTCGGCCTCGCCGCCCGGCTCTATGTAGGCGAACGACTCGTCGGGCAGGGCGTCGATATACTCTGCGTCCCACTCTGCCTCGGCCTCTCCAGCCTCCGGCTCCGGCTCCTCGGCGACGGCGTCGCCGGCGGAGAAGTAGAAGCCGCCGTCGCGGCGCGCTTCCATCAGCGCCTGGAAGCCGTCCTGCTCGCGGACGTGGGGGTCGAGGGTCAGGGCGACGTGGCGGATGACCTCGTCGTAGCGGCGGCCGCAGGCCGTGAGCACCGGCCCCACGCCGACGGATACGTCCTGGATGGTGCCGTCCACGATTTTCGCCGCGGTGTCCCCGTCGGTGATGTTGAAGACGCCGTAGAGCTTGCCGTCGGCTATTTCGAAGGCCTCCACCCAGCCGGCGTTGTCGGCGGGATGGTAGGAGTGGTGGTACGGGACCCAGGTCTTGACGCCGGCGGCCCGGGTATCGTTCACCCAGTCCCGCAGGCGCTCGAGCGTGACGTCGACCGTCTTGCCCGGGTCGTCGGGGAGGACGTAGCGGCCCACGCGGATTATCTCCTTGCGGAAGCGCGCCTCGGCCTTGAGCGTCCACTCGCCTTCGGCCTCCTCGAATTTCTCTTTGGCCTTCTCCCAGGCAACGTCGGCGCACTCCTTCTGCGCGGCCTCGTCGGTCTTGCCCTTGTCGGCCAGGCAGGCGAAGTAGGACTCGCGCAAGAGCTCGTTGAGCTCCGCGGGGGCGTCCGGGCCGGCCTCGGGCGGTTGGAGCTTTTTCTCGTCGGGCATATTGAACCCCTCCAATTTTAAATTATGGAAAGCTTGCCGGCCGCGCGAGGCGCCGGTGGTAAACGGTGGGATGGTTTAGTGGGGATTAAGGAATGTGCGAAACTTACTGGGGGGGAAAGCTTTTACTTATCTTCGGGGGCGACGGGGCGGAAGGACTGAATGCGGTGGCGGCCTTGGTCTAAAACGTAAACCGTACCGCTACGACTAACGGCGATGGGGCCGGAACCGCGTAAGTGAATATTTAAACCGCTGACCGAACCTAATAATGAACCCGTGCGGGAGAAATACATCAAGGGATTATAGCCGTTGTTGGCTACAAACACGGTACCGTCCGGACCAACGGCGACGCCGTACGGACAGAGATAATCGGGGTCGTCAACGTCGTCCTCACGCCATTGGGTTAAGAAAGAACCTTCGGCGCTGAATCGTTGGATACGGTAGTTGCCGGCGTCCGCGACGTAGACGGTGCCGTCCGGTGCCGCGGCTACGCCGAAAGGTTCCTCGAACTCGCCCTTACCTTTGCCGCGGGTTCCCCATTCACCGAGGAAAGACCCGGCGGGGGAAAAATACTGAATGCGACGGCTCATACCATCTAAAACGTAAACCATCCCGCGGCCGTCGACGGCTACCGAAATGGGGCAGATGAACTCGCCGTCGCCGGAACCCCGGAGCCCCCACTTCCCCAACGGAACACCTACCGGCGTATAATACCGGACTTCGGTCCTATTACAATGGACGGCGTAAACCGTACCGTCGGGCGCAACCGCGACGTCGGTAGGGCCGGTATATGCCATACATTCGGATTTCTCACCGCTGCCCCACTCTCCTAAAAACGAACCTGTTGGGGTGAAATACCGGATTCGATCCCTATGCGGCTCGGCGACGTAAACGCGGCCGTCCGGTGCTACGGCGATTGCCCGGGGCGGAGGGCATTCGCCCTTACCTACCGGCTCGACCTCCCAACCGCCGGCGTAGACGTATTTCACCGCGGGGGGTTTTTCTTTCCCGCAAGCCGCGAAAAGCAAAGTCAAAAAGAATAGAAAACCTAACCCGAGAAATCGGATCCCTTTCATGGCCACCCTAACCTTCAATATTTGATTCCAGGCCGTGGGCCTCATATAAATACTGTATAGCAGGCCGGTAATCTTCGCAGACATAGTAAGGCCCGTGCTTTATTCGTACGTTAAAGAATTCCTCTTGCCGCTGCTCCCAAATTTCGGAGAAATTACACGCGCAAATGTGCAACGCGCCGCCAGCCAGATACGGCTTACAAATCTCGACGACTTCCTCGGCTGAAATCCCGCTGAGGAAATACGATTCGCCGAAATGGCCGGGAACGTCCCCGGAAGTAGGGCGAGGCGTCGTGCTTATTACGAAAGTAGGTTCCCAAATACCGTGCGCGATAATAAATAAGTCGTCTATTCGCGGGTAGCGACTTAAACCGTCCTTCAACGATTGAGGATCGGCGGCCCAAAATTGGAAATCCGTAACCCACCTTTTTTCTTGCACTAAATATAAATCTATCGCACGTACATTACGCGGTATATCCGAAGTAGCACCGCCGGGTAGATCGCTCGCCCACGCTACGACGGATATCGTATCCGCGAAGGGAGGTCTTTTCTCCTCGCGCTTTTTAACACGTTTCGCCGCGCTACGCGCGATTACCGCCGCGAACGTCGAGTTCAACTTCGCTACGTTATGATTCCGTGACGGGTTATAACGCTGCTCAAGCTCCCGCTCGATTTCCCTGCGGAGTTCATCCTCCAAGCTATCTAACGTAGCCCTTACCTTAACCGTAATACTCTGTCCCATTTCGCCCCCCTTTTATTATAGCGGGTTATCGGTTCACCGACAAGGTGCCGCGGTTGGGGATAGGGTCAACCGGGCCGGCCTCGGGCGGTTGGAGCTTCTTCTCGTCGGGCATATTGAACCCCTCCAATTTAGATTATGGAAAGCTTGCCGGCCGCGCGAGGCGCCGGTGGTAAACGCTGTTATGGTTTAGTGGGGATTACGGGAAATGGGAAACTTACGGTGAGGAAAGGTTGTTACTTAATCTTCGTCTAAGACGGGGCGGAAGTACTGGATGCGGTTTTGGAGACCGTCGGCAACGTATACGGTGCCGTCGGGGCCAACCGCGAGCGACATACCGCCGGCGAATTTACCTTTACCGTGTCCTGACGAACCCCACATATTAAGAAAAGAACCGGTAGTTGAAAAACGTTTAACCTTCCCGTCCGTGCCGTCGGCCACGAATATGGTGTCGTCAGGGCCCACGGCGATGGCCTGTAGCCATTCGTTAACGCTCTCGCCGGGGACATGGGTATTCCACCCGCCCAGGTACGATCCGTAATATGTATAACGTTCAACCTTGCCCGGGATCGGGCCGATTACGTATCCGATACCCCGAGCGTCGAATTCCAAGCGCAACGGCGGTACTAACCGCGACTCGTAAGAACGGTCCAGGTATTTTTTGCCCAGGAAAGTCCCGTTGGAAGTGAAACATTGAATTCGCCAATTCCCGGCTTCGGCTACGTAGATATTACCGTAAGAACCTACCGCTACGTCGACGGGACGTTCGAACTCGCCGGGCGCCGAACCCTTAGAACCCCATTGTCCTAAAAACGAACCTGAACGAGTGAAATATTGTACCCTATTATTCCCCGCGTCAGCCACGTAAACGTTACCATCCGGGGCTGCCGCGACGGCGCAATTAACGCGCCAATCGCCCCCAGGTGGAATAGTAATCCTGTGCGGGTGGAAGAACTGACCATCGCCGATCCCACCCGAACCCCATTTCCCTATAAACGACCCGTTGCTCGTAAAGTATTGTACGAAATTCGCGTAATCGGTTACGTATATCGTACCGTCTTCGGCGACCGCGATATCTTCCGGCGTTTCGAATTGCGCCGATCCTAAATCGCGAGAGCCCCATGAACCGGTCAAGATATAATCGACCGGATACTTTTCTCCGTTTTTAGCGGTCGTACCGGCGCCGAAAACGGTAGAACTTAACCCGCAAACCGCGAGAAATATACGGGCGCGAAAGGCAAACCTCATATCGTCACTTAACCTTTCGGCGAACCACGAAGTTAGAGCCTATCCCTAGCTAAATCCCATATCGCCGCTAATTCGGTCGTCGCCCTCTCCTCTTTGAGCCGCCAGTGCGCCTCGTCGTCGTCGCCGAAAGGCCTATACAAACCGCACTCCTCGGCTAAAGGTTCCACAACGTCGTAGAATTCATGTTTGGATATAGCGGGTTCCCACTTGAGCCGCCACTTCTTCGTGGGTATGTCGATTGAATAACCGATCCAATGGCCCCACTTATCTCTCGTGGCGTCCCTTAGGCCATATTCGTCATAGTGTTCGCCCGTAACGGTCGTCCCCAAAACGCGATAACCGGAATCAACGACTATCTTAGGCCACGTCCAGATACCGCCCTCTTTAGGCCACATCCCAGCCGAGAGACAGTAATTCGAAACCTTCTCCCACCACGCGCGCAACGGCCCGGTCAATTCCGGCCGCGTTAGCTTTTCCATCTCCGTAGTATAACTCCGGAATTCACAACAATCCGTCGGTATCGGGAAGAGGGCAGCTTCTATTTCCGCCACGATAGCCTTGACGTGTTCCCAAGAATCGGCGGGCCCGCAAGCACCCAAATCTACGGTTAGTTGGCCTTTCACCCGTTCCGGTAAAATATCAAGGTCCACGAACCGCGAGCCTATCCCGGTTCCGCCGCGTCTTTGGAGAGCGCGGCGCGCGGCCCTCTTCGCAACTGCCTTCGCCACCCCGCCGTGTAACTGCGATAGAAAGGAGCTTCGGCCGGGATTACAATGTAACGTGAGCGCTTGCTCTAGTTCCCGCGCCAGCTCTTCTTCGAGGCGATCCGCCGTCGCGCTGACCTTGACGGTTACCGTCTGCCCCATATCGGTCTCCTTGGGATTATAACTTGTCGCGCCTTATCTGACAAGGGAACGGCGGCGGCGGGGCCGGCCTCGGGCGGTTTGAGCTTCTTCTCGTCGGGCATATTGAACCCCTCCAATTTTGAATTATGGAAAGCTTGCCGGCCGCGCGAGGCGCCGGTGGTAAACGGTGGGATGGTTTAATGGGGATTGAGACGGGTGGGACTAACCCTCGAGTTGCGACAACCTGGCCTCGCCGGCTCGCGCGCGGTACGCGGTCTGGATGTCGGCGTCGACGCCCGGGGCCACAGTAACCTCGACGTTCACGGTGGGGGAGCCGACGCTCACGTTCGGCGTGCCGAAGTCGCCCGGGCCGAAGCCGTAGCCGGGCCGGCCGCCGGATAACAACCGCCGCATCCGCTCCTGCGTTACGACGAACTCCGGCCCGTGCTCACCCACCATCGCGAGCGTGGGGCGCGTTACGAGGCCTTCGCTTTGGAACATGCCGCCTATCAGGCCGCTCAACAGCGGCCCGACGCCGGGGATGAAGCTCAGCGCCGACTCCATGACGCCGCTGAGGACCGACGTCGCCGCGTCCGTCGCGAGCTGCGTGCCCATATTTTCCAGCGCGCCCTT